>JAHLWE010000506.1 GCA_019058135.1 Promethearchaeota archaeon
CAGTAATCCAAATTGGAGTATCCGTAAATTTCCTAGCCACATCTTCAGATGCCAAAAAGAGACAAGCACCACCATCTGTTACTAAAGAACAATCAAACAAATGAAGAGGCCACGCAATCGGAGGGTTAGAAGGGCTTTTTAAATAATCAAATTCATCCTTCCAATCAGGAACTTCTCCTCCAGCTCCTTTTATTTTTGCTATTTTTCTTTCCATTAGATCTTTAATGCTTCTTTGCATTTGTGCAAAAGGATTTTCTTTACCATTAATATGATTTTTAATAGCTACTCTCATGAAGTCTTCCCAAGTGGTTCCATATTTATGCATGTGTGCTGAAGCAATAGCCGCATATAAACCCGGAAAAGTTGCACCAGCTGTATATTCAAAAGATACATCTGAAGCAGTTGCAAGCGCGTCAGTTACACCCACCGTCGGAACTTCAGTCATTACTTCAATCCCGCAAACACAAATCACATCCATTAATCTAGAAGCGATTGTTATTAACGCTTGTCTCATGGCAATTCCACTACTTGCGCACGCTCCCTCAAATCTTGGTGCTGGTTTTGGATTTAAACCGACAAGAGATGATATCATTGGACCCAAATGACCTTGATGATTAAATAAATCAGCCGAATAATTTCCAACATAGCATGCTTCAATATCTTTAGGTTCGATTCCATTATCTACAGTTGCAACAGCATTTAACCAAGCATCAGTCCAGTGTTCAGGAATTCGCCTTAATGGAAAGGTTTGACCGAATTTACTCGTACCCGCTCCAACAAGAGCGACTTTTCTAGCTAATTTCCCCATTATATTTCACATTCGTTTTTTAGTTTTTTATTTTTTTATTTTTTTTTGATTATAAGATTATGTACTCAAGTTTACTAAAAAAATTAAATGTTGTTCTTAAGAGCTAAATTTTAAAAATTAAAACAAAATAAATTTTAATAAAAAAAATCTCCTAAGTCTTATTGGAACATTAAAATTATCCATATTTTCTAGGGTCGACCTTAATAACTGGCCCCAAACACTTGTCTACATAGAAAAAGTTTAATTTGGTCAGTTTTTCTTTATAATCTTCATTTAAATATTTAATAAATTTGGGAGATTCCTCAAACAATTTTTTTAAATTTTTACAATGATATACTTTATCTTTATTAAACTTAGATTTATTTTCTCTAATTAATATGTAGTTATCAATTAGTTCTTGGAAATATTTAATATTGTTAGTTAATTCTTCTTTTACCATATTTCTAAGTCTTTTTTTTTAGTAAATTTTTAATTATTAAAATAAATCCCCAAACCCTCCTCTTCTACGATCCAGATCTTGAGGGCCTAATCGGCCAATTTCCTTTAAAACTTTATCTTCTTCATCATATTTTTCTTTTTTGAAAGGATCTTTAAACTGCATTTTGTATAGATGGTTGTAGAATCCATCTTTTTTCACTAATTCATCATGTGTTCCTTCTTCAATGATTTCTCCATTATCTAATACAAGAATTCTATCTGCGTTTATAATTGTAGATAATCTATGAGCTATACTAATGGATGTTCTTCCCTTTAACAATGTTTCTAACGCTTGTTGGATTTGTAGTTCGCTATATGGATCGACTGAACTGGTAGCTTCATCTAAAATTAAGATCGGGGGATCTGCAATGAGTGCTCTGGCAAACGCAATTAATTGACGTTGTCCTTCAGATAGTCTGCTTCCACGTTCTCCCACTATTGTATTGTATCCATCCTCTAATTCTATAATGAATTCATGGGCGCTAACTTTTTTTGCAGCTTCAATTACTTCTTCATCTGTTGCATCTAATTTCCCATATTTGATATTTTCCATTATTGTTTCCGAGAAGAGAAAATTTTCTTGTAAAACAATACCTATTGACCCTCTTAATGAATTGATTTTGATATCTCTAAGGATTAAACCATCTAAATAAATTTCTCCTTTAATGGTATCATAAAATCTGCTTATTAATTTAATAAAAGTAGTTTTTCCAGCTCCTGTATAACCAACAAGTGCTAATCTTTCTTTTTCTCTTATAGTAATATCAATATTTTTTAAAATAGGTGTATTTTCTTCATATTCGAAATTCACATTTCTATATTCAATTTTTCCTTTAATATCATCAATATCCATAGCTACTTCATTATCAGTGATTGAAGGTTCTGCATTGAGTAATCGTATAATCCTTTCACATGCACTTATAGAATTTTGTAATAATGTAAAGAAACCAACTAACTGAAATATTGGTTCAAAAAATGTGAACAGATAAAAAATAAATGCAACAATAGTCCCTGGAGTTAATAATCCCTGACGCACTAAAAAGCCAGATGCTATGATTAATGAACCAATTCCTATTGTCATTACTAAAATAATAATTCCTGGGATAAACGCAAACAATTTTGCTGATTTTAAGGATGTTTCCATTTCATTATACGTGGCTTCATTAAACTCGCTAAAGTTTTCCTCTTCAACTGCAAAAGATTGAATAATACGCATACCAATAATTGATTCATCTAATACACTATTAACAATGGCTACTCTTTCCCTTAATTCTTTAAAATATTTTCTAGCTTTTCTAAATACAATCGAAGCAGTTACAAAAATTGGTACAAGTAGTAAAAAAGAGAATAATGTTAAATGAGGGCTTAAGATAATCATGAAAATCAAAGCTCCAAATATCAAAAAGAAATTTCCTATAACCATCAACATTCCTGAACCAATCAATTCTTGAATAGTATTTACATCACTTGTCGCATAACTAATGATTTTCCCAGTTGTTCTGAATTTCCCAGTTCTTTCATCTTTCCCATCATAGTAATCCAATCCAAGAAACTGTAATTTGTTAAAGATACCAGACCTTAGATTATACATTGTTTTTGTAGCAAGTTTTTGAATTATGTAATTCTGAATGATACGGATACAAACACCTGATATAGTAAAAATGAAGAATAATGTTCCTGCCAAGAAAATTACATTTACATCTCCAGCTGTTCCAGTTAATCCACCCCCTAATCCTTCATCAATAAAAATTTTGAACAATAATGGAGTAAACCAACTAAATAAGGCGTTAAATGAGACTGCAATAATAAAAATATAAATATATTTTCGATTACCAAGACCTATATAACCATACAGTCGTTTAATAACTTGGAGAGTACTCATTGTTCTTATGTATTCTTCATCGTCATTAATTACTGTTTTCCCCTTTTTCATTGGCATTTAAGCTCTCTCCTCAATTTTTAAAGTTAAATAAAGCTTTTTATAAATTCCATCATCTTGGTCCATCAATTCTTCATGAGTTCCAATTTGCGCGATTTGTCCTTTATCCAAAACTATAATTCTGTCAGCATTTCGAACCGAACTTAATCTTTGGGTTATTAAAAAGACAGTGGTTCCCTTAAAAACTTCTTTAAAATGTTTTTGAATAGTGTTTTCAGTATCAATATCTAAAAATAAAATCATAATTGATTATTTTGATTTTTTATAGTATTAAATGATTTTTTTGATTTTCGAATTTAAGATCTTTTTAAGAAAATAAATCTAATGAAATCAATCAAAATAAAAATAGTATTTCCTCTTATATTTAAAAATAATTAAACATTTGAAGTTTTACTTATATCTACTTGAAGTTTATTTGCAGGTTCTAATTCCAATTCTAAGAATTAGCACATTAAACGGAATCAACAACTGAATATTAAATATCATAATTAATTTTTTTTTCTAAATTTAAATACTTCTAATTTAACTTAAGCTTGCAATGATTAATCCCCTTCATGTTGAAATTCCATCTGATTTTTGGAAAAATGAAAAATTAGTATTTGAACTTGACAGCGAAAAATATTTTACTCAAGAGGATTTAGCTAACTGTAAAAACCCTGATATTTTTTTCCCAAATTTAATTAAAAGATACAAATATCAGAAGTGTAGAGAATTTAGCAACAGAAATTATTGGTATTTTATAAAATTTTTATTCATAAGTTCAAATTTTTTAAATTTATATCCCTCTAAAATCATTGATTTCTGTGGCGGAGTTCCTTTAATGTTAAAGATTAAATGCAAGTGTGGAAGCATGTTAAATGGAGTCCACTTCTTAAAAGGAAATTTTTCGGTCCCTGAGCCTTTTGAAAAATATAGTCATGAATATTATTTAAGAATCAGTAAAGAATGTCCAGAATGTGAAAGTATTATTTGTATTTATAGAGCTAAAGTGGGGATTCCATCGTATATGATGTTGTTTTTCGATTTTTTGAATTGGGAGTTTAAATGTAACATTTCAAATAAACAAGTACTTTTTGGTTGGATGCTTTTATTTACACGAGCTTTAGCTATAGATTATAAAAGCATCGAAAGGTTATATCTTAAAGACATTTATAAATTTATGGAGTTAGTAGATAATCACCCGATTTCAGAGGACGATTATGTTATTTCACTATTTAAAGGATTCTTTATAAAGTAAGATGTTTTTGTAATTAATACAGAATAATGTTCTAAGAGTTACCGATCAATAAAGATCATAAACCTAAAGAGCGAAATAACTCAATAGAATTATTCTAAAAAAAGTAATGAAAGATATTAAAAAAATCGGATTGTATAAAAAAATCCTTCTGAAAAATCTCATCATTCTAAATCAAGAAGGAAAAAAAAATTACCCTAATTAGTGTGCTTTTGGAAGTAGTTTACCAAACTTTCACTCAGACGATTACAATATAGAGGAGGTTTATAAACTTACACAACAATATAATTATGGAAAACCAATAAATAGTAATACAATCTCTGATTTTATAATGACTAAAAAAAGTGATGAAAAAAACACAATAGTTCCAGAGGATAAGTTAACAGAAAATGATGAAGAAAGAATTCTTAATTCTAAGATTTCGAGAAGAATTTCTGATAATCGAAGGCTTATATCCAAAGCAGTTAATTTACATTATAAGAAAATCAAAGCGATAGAGTTTTTGATTGGTAGAAATAATGTTAAATGTATAAATCCTAATTGCGAAATGAAAGCGGATATAATATTATTACCTGCCTTAGAATTCCACCATATTACCGAAACACTCTTTAGCTGGAGAGATATAAGTGGGTATACGCTTGAAAATATATTGAACCTACTTTCAGGAGAAAATGTTATTGTTTTATGCTTAAATTGTCACATAAGAGAAAGTGCAAATACATTAATTGATTATAAAGAACTGATATTAGATAAAAATCTCTTTAGTAAATCACCCATGGAGATTAATAATTTAATCAGCAAGTCGATTATTAAGTCATTAGATAAAGCAAAAATCAAATATGAGATTAATAAGTGGATTAAGAAAAGGTCAATTATTGAACAATTATTTGACGGAAAATGTATTGGTTGTGGTAAAATTACAGTTAGAAATAACTTATCAAGTTTATCATTTCATCATAGACAACCAGAGATTAAAGAATCAATTTGGTCTGATAATTTGAGATATTTAGAAATTGAAGAAATAGCCAAAATAATAATACAAGAAGATATGGTTAGTTTATGTTCAAATTGCCATAGAATGATTGAATCATATCAATTTGAAAGGAATAGTCAAATAATACTTAATAGGGCAAATTATAATAATAGAGAAGATTATGATAAAAAAATTCATAAATATTATCAAAAATTAAGACAGAATATAAGAAATTTTAGATTTAAAGATAAAGAAATAATTGACCATTTGAGATTAATATTTCAATGGCATAGAGGTGATATTTGGAAGCTATACCTAATACATGCGTATAAAATCGTTAAATTAAAGGGAAAAAATCTATTTACAAAAAAAGACATGGCTTATAGTCTTGATGTTGATGAGATTCAACGTGGTATGGAAAAACCTTTCCAGAAATTAATATTATACGAATTCGTTAAAGTTATTGATGAAAATGCATTTAAACATGAATTTATATTAACAGAAAAGGGAAAGAGAGAAGCAGAACGAGTTTTAGGCAATTTAAAAGAATTAAGCTTGAAAGATTATAAAGATCTTCTGAATCAAGTTAGAGTTAAACCATTAATCAATTTTCGAAAAGAGCATAAGGGTTTAAGAGATTTTTTGTCTCAAAGGCTTCATTTTGGAGAAGGATGGAAGGAGGATTTAATTCATTTATACAATATAGTTGAAAAAAAAGGCTCAAATGAAATTAAATCGAACGAATTAAGAGATAGCTTGAATGTGGTGAAAAAATATTCATTTTTAAGTGAAAGAAATCCCTTACAGAAATTAATAAAGGATGGATATGTTCTAAAAATTAAATCACATACATCACTCCCAAATTTATATATCTTAACTGATAAAGGTAAAAAAGAAGCAAAATTGGTAATTAATGAACTGCAATCTCATATAAATTTTTTAAAAAGAAGTAAAGTTTTTAGAGAAACTATTAATGAAGTATTTAGTAGAGATGAATATTTAAACAAGTACCTAATGCATATGTATTTCATCACTGAAATAAAAGATCAGAATCTATTTGACTTAAGAGAGTTAGCTGAGAGTTTGGGGTATAAACAAATTGCTTCGAATGTAATCTCCCATTTCGTAGAGGATGAATTAATTAAGTTCGAAAAATATGCGGGTAGAGCAAAAATTTATTCATTAGTATCAAAAGGAATTCGAACTGCAAAAAAATTTTGGAAAAAAATATTTTCTGGATTAAAACCTGATGAAATAAATTTATAAATTATTTTCTTTTGGCAATGTAGATATTAATTTGTAATATATTCCATTTTTATCTTTTATAAGCTCTTCATGAGAACCTAGTTGAACTATTTCTCCTTTATCAAGAACTGCGATTCTATCAGCGTGTCGTACAGTTGAGAGCCTCTGGGTAATTAAAAACACACTTGTTTCTCCTTTTAAGATATTCTCAAGATTTTTTTGTATTCTATATTCTGTATCTACATCAACTGATGAGAAACAATCATCAAGAATTAGAATTCTTGGTTTGATTGCAATAGCTCTTGCGATTGCTAACCTCTGTTTTTGGCCTCCCGACACTGTTGTCCCTCGTTCTCCGACCTTTGTATCGTACTTTTCAGGTAAGCTTTCGATAAATTTATTTATATCTGACGCGTTAGCGGCGTATTTAATATCCTCAAAAGGAATATCCCTCTTACCAAATGCTATATTTTCTTTAATAGTCCTTGAAAATAACAATCTTTCTTGGCTTACATAACCTATCTGGGATCTTAAAGATTTAAATGAAACATCTCTTATGTTAATACCATCTATTGATATACTACCTTTAGATACTTCGTAAAACCTTGGAAGCAGCTTTACAAACGCTGATTTTCCACTTCCCGTAGCTCCCAAGATGGCTATATTTTCGCCGGGTTTTACTTTTAAATTAATATTTTTTAAAACATAACGTCCATTAGTTTCTTTTTTTTGGTCAAAGGAAAAATACACATTCTTAAATTCGATTTGTCCTTTAATGGGAGGTATTTCAATCGCGTCCAGTTTCTCTTTTACGATTACTTCTGAGTTAAGAACAAGAGTTATACGGTTACAAGTTTCAGATATTTGAGGTAAGTTACCAATAAATCTACTAATAAAATAGAGGGGTTCAATCGAAAAATTCATAACCATGATGAATGAGAAAATATCTCCAAATGTCATTTGGCCATCAATAACAAATAGTCCTCCCAATAGAATTACAATTAGAAAGGCAATATTATCAATTACATAAATAATTGGGTCAAATAATGCTTGTAGCTTTATAATCCCCATTGAATCATTAAAATATTGATTATTAACTTTCTCAAATTTCTTTATTTCATATTTTTCTCGTCCAAAAGATTTAACAACCCGGACACCCTGAATATTTTCTTGTATAAAAAGTGTTAAATCAGCATATGTCTCTCTGGATTTTTTAAAAACAGGACGTAACTTTTTTCTAAAAATAATAAGCACGATAAGTAGTGCCGGTGAAATTACTAAGACATAAAAAGCCAGTTCTGCATTAATAAAGAATAAAATAATAAAACTAAAACAAAAGGTAAAAGCACTTCGAATAAAATATTGCAAGTTATTTGCTAAAAACTCTTTCAATAAATTTATATCCGAAATACCTCTTGAAATTAATTCTCCAGTTTTATTTTTATCCAGCCATCCGAAAGACATAATTTGAATAGTCGAGAAAAAGTCGTTCCTTAAATTGTAAATTATATTTGCACCCAAATATCTATTCATAAATATTCTAATCCCAAAGAGAACCCCAGTTACCATTTGTAAACAGAACATGAGCCAAAATAATGGAAAAATATTCTCTAATGGAATAGTAGGTGTAATAATAATATCCATAGCGGGTCCTAAGAATAATGGTAAAGTTAAAAATAAAATTGATTGAATAATACCTAAAATTAAAGATGAAGTAAAAAGTACTTTATATTCCCATAAATACGATAAAATTTGTCTTTGACTAGATTTATATTTATCACTTAAAAATTTCTCTCTGCGTTTTATAAATTGAGAACGATACTCCCTACTCATTTCTTAATTAAAAATGAATAATATAAATTATAATTTATGATAATTAATATTTAGAATAAAATACAATTGCGTACCATTTTTTGAAAATTTTTTTTCACCAAATAAGAACATAACTGATTTTTACAACCTCAAGTTTAATGAATCCCATAATTTCTTTGCTAATCGTAATCCCTCACTTGTAAGCTTGTAAATATTACGGTTTCTTTCAATTTTAACTAATTGAACTAAACCTCTTTCTTTCATTTTTCTTAATTGATTATTAACAGCATCTCTGCTCACTCCTAAACTAGTGTATAAGCTCAACACATCAAAAAACTCCTCTCTGTTAGTAGAGATTATAAAAAAGATGTGAATTAAATACTTCCTCCAAGTTTTTTTGTGTTTGAATAAATCTTGTAATTTTATTCTAAGATTTTTGCTTTTTTCTGTAAAATCCTTTATTTTTATTCTAATTTTGCTTTTCCTTAGATACTCCAGTTCTATTCTTAATAGGTTACGACTCTTCATTTCATATTTTTCTGCCGTTTCTATACCTACATCTGTTAGAGAATATAAATATCTATACCCAACATTCCTATTTACTTGTAAAAACCCCATATCTTCTAATTTTGTTAAATCTTTATATAAAGTAGGTAAATTTTTCTCTGGAATATTTAAAATTACTGATAATTCCCTCGCCTCAAATTGATTAATCTTACTTAGTTTATAAAAATCAAACAATAAAATTAATAATTTCTTCCAATTAGTGCCAAAAGGAAAAATTTTTTCAAAAATGTTATGTATATCTTCAATATTTTTAAATTTGTGTCTGTCTATGTTTTTTAGAATGGCTTCATAATCCGATTTGATAATATTTCTTTTGTAATCTCCAAAAAGTTCACTGCTGATTTGTACGGATCGTTGAGAGGTTATCATTCTATGACAATTTCTACACAAACAAACACATTTATTATTAATTAAATACGAAACAATAGTCATAAAGTCAAATCTTTTTAATCTTTTCTATCGAATAAATTTTTCTATTCCCTTTATTGTATGGTGGAAATCAAGAGATGAGAGATTATTTTTAACCGAAATTTTTCCACACCCAACACATTTACTATCATAAACTTGTTCAATTACCGCTCTTTTTTTAATCCACTCCATCACTTTTGTTTTTATTTCATATTTTCTTCGCCAATTTGTAATATCTTTAATTTTAAGATTATTATCAACGGCATTTACAACTAAATTCTCAATATCTTCAGCACTATAATAAAATAAGTTATCTTTAAGAATTAAATCCAAATATTCATTAAATATAATAGCTTGTCTTTTACTATGACAATTTGAACATAACAATACAGCTTCCTCCATTTCAAGTCTAGTAATAGCGTTTTTTACCCCTAACTTATACATCCTACTAAAGTTAATAGTTTTTAATTCTTTAATCGAATGGTGCATTTCTAGAGCAGGAAGTTTTAGAATACTAGTACCGCATTCTGGACATTTTCCATTATATTTTCTATCATCGATATTATTAATAACTTCTATTTTGAATTTCGCCTCATTTAATCGCCTCATTAAATTTTCGCACTCTTTACAATAAGAGTGTAATCTATATTTTCCCATATAAAATTCCGAAAATTCTTTTATTTCATGACATCTACCGCATTCCTTTAATTGTAATTTTTGATTTATATATAAATGAGATTGTCGAGTTTTATATTACAATTCAAAAAAAATAAGATTCTCTTTTAAAAAATCTATTAATGTCGGAATAAATTTAACAAGAGAATTTCTACTCATCCCTAAAGTAATATCTTTCCCAATTAATTTATTAACTATATGTGAAGCGCTTATACCTTCCTTATTAATTATATCGTCATCGTTTAATGTTTTTAATGTTTTTACAATATTTATCATATCTTCTAAATATTTATTTAACGCTGGTAGCAATTTAAAGTCATTTGCTTTAATAGAAATTTCTTTTAACTCATCATTTGTTATTTCTTGAATCCAATCTAGATTAAGATTCATTTTTCTTAAGTTATATAAAATGTCATTAGCCAAATTTGGAATTGTTGGCGTTTCCTCCTGAATTAAGGAATAATAAATATATTTGCAAATCACTAACCTCGCTTTTTGAGGAAACTATTTTATCATATTCGCACTTTCGTCCATCTTAATTATGAAAACATCAGAATTTAGCAATCTATCCCGATATATCGTTGTTATATCATATTATTGTTGCGTGGGTTTAAAAACATCACCTTTATTGTAATTTAAACCTAAATTAAAAGAAAATTATTTATTTTTATCCATCTATTGATATAAATTCTAATTCCAAAAATAACCCCGGTTATCATTTATAAACCGAACATGAGCCAAAATAATGGAAAAATATTCTCTAACGGAATAGTAGGGTTAATAATAATATCCATCGCTGGCCCTAAAAATAACGGGAGAGTTAAAAATAAAATTGATTAGGAAAATCAAAGAAAAAGAGTGATGATAAATAATTTTTTATAAATCCATAAATACGAAAGAATTTGCCTTAAGCTAGATTTATAATCTTTACTAAGAAATCTCTGCCTTCGTTTTAAAAAAATTTGCTTATAGTTAAACCCGTCATCCATTAATTCTTCTATAAAATGAATTGTGAAAAAATTATAAGTTTTAGTAAATTAAAATAAAAATTAAAAAATTTTACAGATTTTTATTAAAAAACAGATTAAAATCAGCCACCTTTTTTTTATTCGACTTAAATTATACTTCAGTTTTTTTCTTTTTCTTTTTTATTCCCTCCTTTTTTTTAGATGAGATATGTTTTTGAACATTTTTATAAAAATCTGCCTCTGAAATATATTTTTTTTTGTCTTTTGACATAATTGAGCCCTTAAACTCCCTATGCTCCCCCCATATAAAAATTTTAGAGTAATTTTATGGTTGTATAATATAATATTTTTGGGTGTTAAAAAATATTTCTGTGATCATAATTATTTTTTATGATACGTACAAACCTTTTTTTGTACATATATTATATTTTCTATTAGTTCAAAAATTATAAAAAAAAAGATTTCTTTTAATTGAACGAGTTATGAGATAAAAAAACTTATGAAATTTGGTAATTTTAAATAAACAGATTGTATAATTGATATTCATTATTTAATAAAAATATCTATTTATAAATAAGGAGGAAAGTAGTAGTATTCCAGCTAAAAAAGTTAATTGGTTTCGATATATTAAGAATATGGTTAAAAATAATGTTCTTAATATACCTACTCCATACAGTGCACAAATTGAACTTACGCTAGATTGCAATGGGAAATGTCCTTTTTGTACATTGCATTCTATTCCATCATCCGCTTTAGATCGTGATATGACAACGGAACAGATAAAAAGTATAATTGACCAATTGGACATATTAAAAGTAAATTCAGTTTCTTTTACAGGTGGGGAGCCAACATTAAGAAAAGATTTACCAGATCTTATTAAATATATTGGAAAAAATTATTCTTTTTATACAGGTGTTGCTACAAATGGGTTTTTATTACCAAAATTGCTTAAAAAATATCCTTTTGACTGTTTAGATTATATATTGATTTCACTTGATTTTCCTAATGCAAAATTACATGATAGATATCGAGGGATTAAGGTATTTGATAAAGCAATTGAAGGAATAAAAATTGCCCAAGATAGAGGAATAAATGTGATTATCTCTACTGTTGTTATGAAAGAAAATCTTAATTTGATGGAGGATATGGTTTCTCTAGCAAACGATTTAAATTGTACAATAGAAATATTACCCGTTGAAGATATTACACGGGAGATTAATGGTAAGGCTTATAGAATAGAAAATATTAATGATTTTATTCCAGATATAAATATATGGGGTTCTAATGTCTTAAAATTACGAAAGAAATATTCTAATATGGTAACTGACCTCTATACAGTATTGATAATAAGAAATGGAGGATTTGGTGGCGCTCCAGCGTATTATCAAAATTTTCTAAGGTGTCATGTTGCCAGATCTTACATCTTTGTGAGACAAGATGGAAAAGTAGATTATCCCTGCAAGCTTCACCCATTATATAGTTTAAATGCCTTAAAGATACCTCTCTCTAAAATATATCGATCTAAAGAAGTACATGAAATTATGGAAAAGCATGATGATTATGATTTTTGTGATGGATGCAGATTAGGATGCGCTATAGCTACTTCAATACCAACAAGCCTTAAGTTATTATATGAGAAGTATGTTTCGGCTTATTTAAAGGGAAATTTAAGATGAGTGAGTTTCTTATCCCAATTGATCTTATTCTGTTTAGTTTAAAAGTAAAGTACTAAAATTTAATTTAAATACAGATTTATCATATAAAGTGATTTAATAGATGGCAAATGAAATAATAATTTTACAAATTGTGCTGATAACTATAATTGTTTATTTCAGTCGATTAGTGTTTAATAAAATATTCGGTCAATCAGCTTCAGAAAGGATAGAATTTTCAAAAAAAACAAAAGAGATGCAAAATCGATTAAATCAAACTATGGGAGATGCCGAGGAATTTAAGAGATTACAGAAAGAA
>JAHLWE010000507.1 GCA_019058135.1 Promethearchaeota archaeon
CTTTAGGCGTTTGGGGTACAGGAAAAACAAAATTAATTGAATAATTAAATCTCTATTTTTTATTTTTTTCAATATTTGTAGCTAGAGATTAGACTATTAAAATGAAAAAAATTGTATTCAAATTATTTCAAATAATATTATCAAACAGATTTTGACAAACTACTTGTGGCGTTAGTCCGAACGCCTCTATCCCATCAACCAAAATGGTGTTTGGGAATGCTTTCCATTTTATTTTCCTGATATAGGAATTCTTTTCCACAATTGAGGGATACCCTCGGAGCTGATCCGATGCAAAATTAATTCTTTCTTGTAATAAACAAACAAAATAAGTATTTAAATTTAACAAGACAACAGATTTTCTATAAAGTGAAAAACTATAAAAAACTCAATGATATTATCAAATAATATTGAACTTTATATGTTTTATTATTTTTGCTGACTATATAAAAATAGATTTGGAATTAAAAGTAATTTAAAGAGTTAAACGAAAAGGTTTATTAAAGGCATTATCTCAGTAGTGAAATAATTCAATTTTTCATCTAAGAGTGTTACGTCTTCACTCAACAACCAAAGATAAACAGGAATCTTTTTATCGCTATACTCAAATAGTTTTTCTCCCCGAATAGAGAATTTATTTAACCGATATTCGAGCACCATCGAATTTTCTCTTAATAATCCAACTTTTAAATGAAAACTCAATAAAGTCTGCATCAACAAAGCAGTATTGTTAATTAATGTTTCATCTGTTTCATTTTCAGCAAAACTACCAAAAATAAGTCCATCCGTAGAAATAATAGAAATAGCTCTTCCATTAATCGAATCTGAAAATCGAGATAAAATCTTTTCAATAATCTCTGATGTCTCGGAGATCTTTTTAAGTGCAACTGAAAACATTTGTTTAATGGTAAAACTTTCGAAAATCGTAGTATTCACAAAATCAAGAGATTCAATACGATAGTCTTTTACCATATTCTTAAATTTGGTTTTTGCAGATTCAGCATTAGCTAAAGTTGTTTTATCATTTTTCAAATCAGGATCAAATTTATTTAGAACAATTAATAACTCAGGCTTCTCGTTTAAATCCTCGAGTACTTGAAGAACAATTTTTAAATAGTTTGTTGACTCTACAAATCTTTTTGGATCTTGAACATCTACAACGTATAAAATTAAATCCGCTTCAGAAAAATATAATTCAGGTCTCTTAAAATATAAATTCTCCCGATACTGGATCTGGCCACCTAAATCCCACGATACTACTCCATAACCAAAAAAATCCAATTGTTCTCTTTGTACTCCTCTTGTAGGCAGAATATTTTTAACCATAGAATATTTATCTTGAATTACATTTAAAATCGAAGTCTTTCCACCATTATCCAATCCGATCAATAAAACTTTTTTCTGCGCAAATCTGCTTGAACTTATGAATTCCTGGATTACTTTTGCAATACTTATCCACCTTCCTAAAATATCTGCGGGAATTTCTTTATTTTCAAGAATTCTATCATCAGCTAATTCTGCCAGATCCTTAATTGTATTCACTCCCGATTTCTTGAGAATATTTGCACTAATTGTATCAATTCCAATTAGAGAATCCACTTTGTATTTTAGGATTTCCATAATATCATCAATGAGAATGCTTGATTTGAAAAAGCCCTTTATTTTTTCAATGTCATTTTTTCCTGATATTTGCATATTCTAAATTCATTTTATTTGTTTAATTTTAAAATCAAATTAAATTAATATATTAATAATATTATTTATTCATAAATTATATTAATTATTTGCAAAAATATCATAAAAAAAATCATCAAAAACACTTTTATTATTATCTATTTATTTACACCAATTACAAAATTTATTTCAATTCGAATTTATAGAAAAAATGAATATATTGAGTAGAATTGAACCTTAATAATTTTCTTGCAATCTGCTCTTTATTTGTTCCTTTAAATAAAAGTTTTTATAAGACTTAATTTCTATTATATTCATAAATACAACTTGAAAGGATTAATTTCCTCTAAGTTCATTAAAAAATTGTTTAATTATTAAAAATATTTCTTCTAAAATTAAAATGAGCCAACGAGTTTCTGAAAATATTATCATATGTGTTGACGTCAGTCGTTCAATGTATAGAAAGGATTATATACCAAATAGATTAAATTCGTGTATAAAGGCTCTACAAATCCTCGTTTCTACAAGGCTTCAAAAAGATCCATTAACATCTTTTGCTATCATAACGATATCTGACAATCCTAAACTCGTTTTGGATTTCAATAGCAATGAAGAAGTAATAATTAATAATTTAAACAATATAGAATTTGGAGGAAGATCCACTCTGGGGAATACTCTCGCTCTCGGAATCCAAAAACAAATAGGAGAACTAAGAAAAATTAGTGCTAAGGTGCCACGAATTTTAATAATTTCTGATGGAAATTATACAAAAACTTCAATTGACCCTTTAAAGATGGCTAATTTAGCAAGTAAGTTAAAAATAAAGATAGATACAATAAGATTGGGTGAATTAACTCATTTTAATATATTAAAAAGATTGTCAGAGGTCACTAAAGGACAATACTTTTATAATAATGATTCTGAGAGTATGCTTAATTCAGCTAGAGTAGTTGCTACATCAAATGTAAGAATTGATACAATAGATATCAAGTCAGCTATTGAAAATCCAGCTTTCTTACGTAAAATTGCTGCCTCTCTCTTGAGAACACAGGATTTAACTAAAAACCAACAAGAACGGATAAAACAAATTCGCGGAGAGGTTGATTATAAAAAATGTTCTATTTGTTTTTCTGATATATGTCCATATTGTGTAGGAACTTTCTTTACAGAGGGAAGATACTGTCCTGACTGTCAAATCCCGATGCACCTCCACTGTGCCACAGCTTACGCGGCAAGTTTATCAGATGAAAAACTAAAAGCTTCAGGGACTTTTCGTTGCCCTCATTGTTTCTATCTTTTAAAAATTCCAGTAGAGGTACAGCAAATTACAAAACTGCAAGCATTAAGAAAGCCAAGTCTGATTTCTAAATCTGAAACAAGTGATGTTTTTTATGCAAAAAAAACATCTTCTTCAGAGTTAGGTGATGAGGCCCTTTATAGCTCCTGCCCTGTATGTAATATGATATTTGAGGAGGAACAAGATATAATCAAATGTGGCAACTACAAATGTAATGCATTATACCACCCAAAATGCTTTGAAAAATTAATAAATTCAAGATGTAAAAGCTGCGGAAAAGAGTTGAAATTTGAGGAAAAAGTAGAATACTAATTTTATTTACATATATACATAACTCTTCAATATAAATTATATTAAGATATTCAAGCCTTTTAAAGTAGAATTATGGAGTTCATGAATTTATTCTTTAATGAAGATTTATTTAAAAATAAGTTAAAAAAATTTAATTCGCCTTTAAGAATTTCCTTTAGAGATAATTGCTTAATAAGTTCAGCGATATTATTTTTAATTATTCCAAATGATAAAAAATCCTATAATTTAGTTTTAATTCAACGAGCACATAGATCTAATGATAAATATTCAGGAGAAATGTCGTTCCCGGGAGGTTTGTATAATCCTCAATTAGATGATACATATAAAGATACAGCGTTAAGAGAGACTGAAGAAGAATTGGGCATTCCAAGAGATAAAATCCAAATAATTGGATGCATTGATGATGTTATTACACCTAAAGGACATGTTATTACTCCTTTTATAGGATATACAGATAAACGGCAGAAAATGATTAAATGTGATGATGAAGTGGAAGAAATTATAAGAATTCCAATCTCCTTCTTTGTTAATAAAAAAAATTATATTGAGAGAACATATAACCTAAGGGGTGACACCATTGCTGTCGGTAAATATGTTTATAAAACAAATAACAACAAATATGTCATATTTGGGGCCACATCTCATATTATTGTCAATTTCATAGAATTAATTTACAATTTAAAATTTATAAAACCAGGAACGAGACGAATTTCACTCGAAGATATGAAAGCTAGATACTCTAAAACCCTATAGAACATAAAATTAATAGTTAACTATTAATTACATTAAAAATATCTGCCGTAAAATAAAAAACAAATTGAATTTAGAACGGTTATCATATTAACGAAAGAATATTACTTTAAAATTTTCCCCCTGAATTGAAAGAATATAAAGATTAGATACTAAAAATGAATTTTTTATAAGTAATTTGAGCAATCTTCTTTACACCAAGCTGCCCGGGCTTATAATGACATCGAATCAA
>JAHLWE010000508.1 GCA_019058135.1 Promethearchaeota archaeon
GATATCTATCAATTTCCTTTCGCGATTATCCAAAATAATTTGGAGGAGATTATTTGAAACCACTTTAATACACCTTGAAAAAATAAATGATTTTAGATTTAAATAAGCAATGACTGACAAAATTTTTTTATTCTATTCAATGGACTCTTTAAATTCCACTCGCTCTCCCGTATCGACAATTCTTCTAACTCTTTGCACATTTACTTTACGCATTTCTGTATTATTTTTAAATTTTCGAGCAGGTTGGCCAATATAAGTCCAATCTTTTTCTAACCTTTGTCCTATATTAGTCATTGCCCAAACACCAAGAACAGAACCCTTTTCCATAACAGTTCCGGGAGAGACAACAGCATAACCTCCAATTATGCAATGATCTCCAATTATAACCTTTTTAAGAAGCATATAATCTCCAATAACAATACTAGAAAGAATTATAGCACCCTGTCCAACCATAATATTTTTTCCAAATTCTACAAACTCATAATCTACCCATCCATCAAATAATGTAGATTTAAAATCAGCCTTCATTCCACAAATTTTAAACGCGAGGTTTGTGACCCATGGAACCGGAAAAGAATTCCATATATAAAAAATAAATTTTTTAATAGTCGCACGAAAGCAATAGTAAGAATAATCTTTATCTTTAAGATTAATTTTAAAGATTCCTTCTCTTGGTTTATGGATTAAATTCAAAATGATTAATAGACATTTACCTACTCCTAAAGTTATAAGCAAAAAGCAAAAATACCAAGCCAAAATATCGATCGGCAACCTAATAATCATAAGATTTAGAATTGTATTTTTCAACACATTATTATAAAATGTAAAAGCAAGATATATTGTTGGGAAAAAGGATACAAAAATCAAAAAAATATAAATAAGACTAAATCTTTTAGGGATAGGAGGGCTAGTTATAATAGGAATCTCGTTAAAATCATATTTATTCTTCAAGATCTAAACCTCCTAAATATTTTTTTAAATCTTCCTTGGTAATTCTTTTTAATGGAAAACCAGCATAATAACCATTATTACCTAATTTATCTAATTTTACAGTAGCACTCATCGGTAATAACGTAGAATTTTCACCAATCTCTGTTCCGGGAAAACCTCCACAATAGGCAGATAATACAGAATTATTACCAATTTTCACTCCGAAAAATGTTATATTTTCCTCTCCGAAAAAACCATCAACAAGATGATTGGTTAGATAACAAAATTGACCAAAATAACAATTTTCCCCAGTATTTAAAAATTCCTTAGTAATAAATTGGTCTTCGAAAGTTGTTCTTTTTCCTATTTTATCAGCACCTATAAAATTTAATGCCCAATTAGTTAGCCAGGGAAATGGACTTTTTGTAAATGCTAATATTGGATATTTTAATAGGAAGGAACGGTGATGATAGAAATTTAATTCTCTTGACTCAAAATTCCTATCTAATACTCCTTGTCTTGAGGGAGAAAGTTTCTCACTCCACTTATATAACAATTTTGTGAATAACGCCACAAAAAATAGATGCAGTAAATACAAGCCCATAAGTACAAGTGGCGTAATTAATAAAAAAAATTGTGCAAATAAATTTGTAAAATTAACCCACCCAAAAGGTGTGCTAAAAAGATAAGGTATTAAAATTTCAAATAGAAAGAGAAAAAATAGAATTGCAGGAATTAAAAATGACACGCCAACATTTAAAATAATTATCGGAATGTAAATATGGAATTGTACTCTAACATGGTGTTGATTATCTTTCTTTAAATTATTGGCTTGTTGCCGATTATCTGATTTATCATAAATTAATTTTTCTGCATGAACATTTTGGTATATCTCTTTACTATCGCTTTTTTCAAATAATATTGCTTTAAGATTATCAATTTTTTCATTAATATTATAATCCCCAACTTTTATTGCTGGAGTTCCTTTATAAACACAGCCAGAATCTAAAATTTGATTTATAAGAGTTGAAGATACCGCATTTAGAATGGCACCCTTTCTAAATTTTGTTCCTGGCGCAACTAAAGAATGAGCACCAATTATTGAATTATCTTCAATGATTGTTTTTTGAATAATTAAATAATTATCAATGATAATTGCCCCCATTACGACACTTCCTACACCGACAATCACATTTTTTCCAAATTCAATGAATTCGCAATCGATCCATCCTTCAAACATGTAATTATGTAAATTTGTTTTCACACCAAACACTTTAAATAGAAGATTATCCAAATACGGCATAGGAAAGTTGTGAGTTATCCATACAGGCCATTTTTTAATAAGCCCTCTTAGACTCCAATAGATATAATCTTTATCATCTTTATTTCTCTTAAATACACCTTCTTTTGGCTTGTGAATTAAATTAACAATTATTAGAAATATTTTTGCAATAATTATTGATGAGAAAATCATAATTAAATAACAGAATAAGAGTTCTAATGGAAATAGAAGATAAAATACTATAGTTACGGGATTTGCAAAATTAGTCAAAAAAATCCAAAAACTGACTAAAGCCGGATAAAAGCTTAGAGTTATAATACTTAAATAAATTAATATAAATCTTTTCTTATATGGTAAAGTATTTGTAGTGAATGGTCCAACTCTTAGTGAAGCCGGGATTGA
>JAHLWE010000509.1 GCA_019058135.1 Promethearchaeota archaeon
AATGGAATTGGAGATCTGCAAGGAGTTATTGAAAAATTAGATTATTTACGAGAATTGGGTATAGAAACTATTTGGTTTAGCCCTTTTTTTAAATCACCTCAAGCAGATCATGGATATGACATAACAGATTTTTGTGACATTGCTCCGGAATATGGATCAATGTCTGATTTTGATAAACTATTAAAAGAAATGCACGATAGAGACATGAAAATGGTATTGGATTTCGTTTTAAATCACACATCTATTGAGCATCCTTGGTTTAAGGAATCTGCATCAAGTAGGGATAACCCAAAACGTGATTGGTATATCTGGCGCGATGGTAAAAAACCAGGTAGCAAGAAACCTCCAAATAATTGGAAAACTATGACTGGAGGATCTGCTTGGTTATACTATGATAATACAGATCAATGGGTATATTTTCACTTTTTACCTAGCATGATCGATTTAAATTACCGAAATCCTGAAGTAAAAAAAGCCATGTTTAATGTCATGCGATTTTGGTTGGATAAGGGAGCTAATGGGTTTCGATTAGATATATTGCATGCAATTTACGAAGATGAGCAGTTAAGAAATGACACTTTTACTTGGCAAATATTACCTTCCGATAAAAATACCGCTACTTTATTTAGAACGCATAAATACGATTTAAATCTACCAGAAACTTACGATTTTGCCATGGAATTAAGAAAAGTTATGGATGAATATGAACCTGAGAGATTCCTAGTGGGAGAAGTTGATGGAACCGTAGAACAATTGAAAAAATATTATGGTCCTAAAAATAATGGATTACATATGTTATTTTTATTCGAATTTACATCTACACCTTTTAATCCCCATAAATACGCAGATATAATAAATAGAATTGAAAAAAATTTACCCTTCCCATATACGCCAACTTATGTTTTTGGCAATCATGACCGTATGAGATTTATTTCTATCCTAAATGAAAATGTACAAAAGGCAAAACTCGCTGCGACTATGCAATTAACTTTGCGTGGTGTCCCATTCATTTATTACGGCGAAGAAATTGGTATGCCAAATACTAAATTTAAGCTTAAAACGAGTCAAGACCCAATTGGTCGGAAATTTTCATGGATTCCTATTTCTCAAATCAAACGCTTGGGATTTTCATTAACACGTGATGGATGCCGAACTCCCATGCAATGGACTGATGAACCTAATGCTGGTTTCTCTCCAGAAAATTGTGAAACGTGGTTGAGAGTATCTAATTCGTATAAGAAAATTAATGTCGCAAGAGAGATAAAAAATCCCGGGTCATTGTTAAATTGTTATAGGAGATTATTGAAAATTAGAAGAGAAAATATTATATTACAAAAAGGAAAATTTGAATTCATTGAAATAAAAAATTTAAAAAAGAAGTGTTTAGCATACCGTAGAATTCACAATAATCAAGAAATATTTACATATCTCAATTTTTCAAAAGATTTCTTGAAATTGGATTGTCCTGTAAAAAAACCTACTTTATTATTTTCCACATTGGCTAATAGGGTCGCATTAAATGTAAATTCCAACAAAAATATTATGAAATTAACGTCATTTGAAGGAATAATCTTCTCCTAATTATTTTTATCAATAAAAAAAACTTAAATAAGTCATTTACTTATATAAGTAAATAGGTGATGTTTAATTGAAATGGCTGCCAAAGTGGGTTGGAAAGGTATATTCGAAATTATGGGCTGAATTTAGAGAAAATTTATTTTTTTTTGAAGATGCCAATAAGATTTTGGGAAAAACCACCCCAAATTATTTAAGTGAGTTAAAAAAAGCTCAAGCATTATTTATTTTTAAAAGAAAAACAAGGAAAAGAATATATAGGATTGTTCCACCAAACTTATTTTCATTTGCTATTGCCAATAATATAGATCTAGGATGGTTAAAGCAAGGTCTTTACTCTAACATAATCTTATTAGTTTTTTTAAAATTAAAGGAGTTTTTTGGTTCTGAATTTTTAAGCCTAGGAATTTTTGGCTCTATAGCTAGAAATATTCCAAAAAATGACAGTGATATTGATTTTTTTGTAGTATTTAAAGACTTACCAGATAGTATAGGCGAACGAATAAATTTACTTGTAGAGATTGAAGATGCTAAAGAAATCAAAGATGAATTAACTTTCTTAAGCAATAACTCAATTTATCCACGTTTTAGTTATCATATACGTAAAAAGGATGAATTGGGTTTAAATTTCTTTATAATTGATATAGCTTTTGATTTAAAAATTATCTATGATTCTTTAAATATATTGGAAAATTTCTTATTTGAAATAAATAAAAAAATTAGAGAAAAACATATCCAAAGAAAATATTTAGATAAAGACCGCTACTATTTAGATTTAAATCTTTCTTTTGGAGAGGTATTTAAATTTTGAATCAAATAGATTTGGCTAAAGATTCTCTAAATGAATCTCAAATTAGATTTGAGGTTGCTGAACATATTTATAATAAAAATGGTTATGCATTTTGCGTTCGAATATGTCAAGAAGCTGTAGAACTTGCCTTAAAAGCAGCTTTAAGGCTTATTGGTGTGGATCCTCTTAAATGGCATGATGTAGGTCCATTTTTAAAAGAAAAAATGGAAAGTTATCCTGAATGGTTTCAAAATAAAATTACCGAATTAGCATTAATTTCAAAGTTGTTAGCTAGTAAAAGGGAGCCTGCGATGTACGGTGATGAGAGAACTAATAAATCTCCTTCAAGTATGTTCAATAAATCAGATGCAAAAAACGCTTTAAAAAGTGTCGAAATATGTTTAAAAAATGTCAAAGAATTATTTCACCAAATATAATATGATTAATTATCTATAGTGTATTTTTTTTATGTAATTAGTAATTCTAAATAAAAATCTTTTTGAGGATATTATGGATAAGCAATCAGTTTTAATATCTGTCGCTAAATTAGCAAAAATGATAATCGATGCAAAACAAACAACCGTTTTGACTGGAGCTGGCATCTCAACTGAAAGTGGAATCCCAGATTTTCGAAGTCCGGGTGGTCTATGGGAAAAATATGCTCCAGAGATTTATGGTAATATTCATAGTTTTTTAAAAGATCCTACGAAATTTTGGGAGATGGCAGAAAAAATAGCTCCAAACATTTTTAACGCTAAACCCAATCCTGCCCATTATGCATTAGCAGAACTAGAGAAAATAAATATGATTAAAGCTATTATCACACAAAATATTGATGGACTTCATCAAAAAGCAGGATCTGTTATAGTTTATGAAGTTCATGGAAATATCGAGCGCCTTATTTGTTTAGGTTGTAGATCTTCTTATCCCAAAAAACAAGTCATAAAGCAACTTAAAAAAGAAAAGAATTATCCTCCAATATGTGATATGTGCGGAGCTCCTTTAAAGCCTTCAGTCGTTTTATTTGGAGAGGACTTGCCTAAGTTTGAATTTTATCAATCTCATGGCCTTTCTGAAAAATCAGATTTAATGATTGTAGCGGGTTCTTCCTTAGAAGTTGCACCTGTAAGTGAATTCCCAATTTTAACTATTAAATATGGAGGCAAATTGGTAATTATCAATGACATGCCAACACATATGGATAAAAAAGCTGAATTGGTTATTATGGGAAAATTAGGCACCGTTCTTCCACTTGTTGTTAAAAAAGTTAAGGAATTGCTAAAAAATAAGAATAATTAAAGTCAATAATATTATAATGGAATATCTTGTTGAAGAGCAAAATATTGTTAGAAAAGATTGGAGAACAATAAAATTATCTTTTGCTTTAATATATCCAAATATTTATCGCATTGGAATGTCTAGTTATTCTATACATCTTTTATATTCATTATTAAATTCAAGAGAAGATATTGTATGTGAAAGATTTTTTCTATCTGAAAAAATTAGATACCCTGCTTCTCAAGATATAAATATAAATATGGGGAGAATTTTCAGTATAGAAAATCGAATTTTATTAAAAGAGTTTGATATTTTGGGATTTTCAATTCAATTTGAAAATGATTATAGAAATGTTCTTTGGATATTGGAAGCGGCAGGAATTCCTCTAAGAGCCACAGAACGACGTAAAAGATATAAAGAAAAGGGGATAATAC
>JAHLWE010000044.1 GCA_019058135.1 Promethearchaeota archaeon
CCTTATAAGCATCTAATGCCCGTTCAGGCTCAGTTTTAAATTCGCTTTTCATGAAATCTTCCGTCAAATTATTGATCCAAGAATAAATAGTCTTTGGAGGGATAAGAACTCTACAATATTCTGCAAGAAAATCCGCAATTTTATTCCCTGATAGGTTTTTTCGAAAATGCATTGATAAGGTGGTCTGAATTATTCTTTTTGAATATTCAAATTTTTTGGGGTAATCCGGGTGTTCTGGCGTGTATTCCATTCCGCAATCTTCACATTTAAAGAGAACGACTTCAAGTTCCACAATTACTTCAGTATTCAAATTTCCTATCTCAGGGATTCTCCGCTTTCGGCTCGATCTTTTGGATATCTTCTTGCTCCCGCAGAAGGGACACGCTTCAGGGGCGTATTTGTCGGCGGAAATCTTAACGACTTCTTTTTTCACGTGATTATTGAAGTCCATGTAAGTGAAAGCAAAAAATTTGAATATATTATGATATAATATCCAGATAGTATGTTTTGGAAAAAAATTTTTATTATTTATATTTTACAAAAAACTTAGGAATTAATCTATTTTTTTAATAAAAAAGTAATTTTATTATATTTTATAAAATAAAATTTTTTAAAACTATTAAAATCTATGAAGTATAGAAGCTTTTTAATGATTTTTTTGTCAATAAGCAAGGTCATCATAGTTAAAAAATTAAGGTGGAAAAAATATAATGCGTTATTTTAACGATATCTTAAAGCTAATTGGGAATACCCCTCTTGTAAAAATTAACAAAATAAATCCTAATCCCGAAGTCCTAATGCTTGCAAAACTGGAAAAGGCAAATCCTGCTGGTTCCGTGAAAGATAGAATTGCAATTAACATGATACAACAAGCGGAAAACGAGGGGAGACTAACCAAAGATAAAATAATAATAGAGGCAACATCGGGTAATACAGGTATAGGACTTGCTTTAATTTCTGCGGTTAAAGGTTATCGACTAGAGCTAGTTATTCCTGAGTCTATGAGTGTAGAACGCCGGAAAATTTTAACCGCTTATGGAGTAAAAATTACACTCACACCAGCAGATGATGGAATGAATGGAGCAGAAGATTATGTTAAAAAAATTGTTAATGAGGACCCCGATAAATATTTCTATCCAGACCAATATTCAAATCCTAATAATCCTCAAGCTCATTACTTGCATACTGCCCAAGAAATAATTGAAGATACTGACGGTAAAATTGATGTGTTTGTGGCAGGTTTAGGAACTTCAGGAACATTAATGGGTGTTTCTAAAAGATTAAAAGAGTATAATCCAAATATAAAAATTATAGCTGTGGAACCCTTACCTAAACAAAGAATTCAGGGATTAAAAAATTTGGAAGTTTCTTATGTACCTAAAATATATGATGAGTCAAGAATAGACGAAAAATTTTATGTGAATATTGAAGAATCTGAACACGGCTCTAGAATGCTAACCCTTCAAGAGGGACTTTTTTGCGGAATAAGTTCCGGTGCTGCAATTAAAATTGCAATCGATTATGCTAGAAAGATGGAGAAGGGAATAATGGTTGTCGTCCTTCCTGATGGGGGGGAAAAATATATTAGCCATCCAATATTTAGCCCGGAGAGATGTCTGGAGTGCGTTCATAGATGTGACTTGCCAACTCTATGGACGGATCAATACATAGAATCAATAAAAGAATGGTGGGAACAAACCAATAAATAATTTTATAAAAATATTAAGATAAGATTTATTTGTCATGAAACACATTTTTTTATAAATCGTCAGTTATTAAAGCCAGTGTATCCGAGTGGCTAAGGAGACCGCCTGCAGAGCGGCTATTCGGGAGTTCGAATCTCCCCACTGGCTTAAAATTTTTTTTTAAATTTTTTTTATTTTCAAATCACTTGATAAGGATAACTATTATACCTAAAAAGACGTAATTCAAATCTTAATTCTCTTTCCAATTAATAGTTTGAATGATTTCATTAATTCAACTTCTTTATTTAATCCTTTTTCCACGAACTCTGGCGAAATAAACCAATACTGATTTTTGAACTTTTCAGAAGATAAAAAAGTTTATTTAAAAGCAAATACTGTTATTTTTTCTTTAAGTTTTATATTGACCTCGTTTAAATATGGTATCCTCATCTAGATTTCATTTTTATCGAGTTAAAGTACCTCAATTCCTAAATTTTGACATTTCTGAATATATCATCAATTTCAATTACAATTTTATCATACATCATTCTAGTTTTTTCAATTATTTTATCTGTGAGTTCAAAATCATGAGGAGATACTTTTAAACGATAAATGACTTTATATGCAACGATATCAGAATTAGAGATATTATGTTCTTAAATTTTATGAATCAGAACTTAAAAAGATTAACCCTAAACCAAAAATATTCTTTACAGGATATTTTCTTTCTGAATTTAGAATCTTTTTGACAGTAATTCCCAAGTTGAGATTAAAAATTAATGAGAGATTATTAAAAGATGGAATTATTAATAATGAAAATGATCATTTCAGAAATGTTTGCGAATATTACAAAGATTTTTGTAATTAAAATAGGCGAGAGCCGGAAACTTTAGAGCTTTATCAAAGATTTATTAACTTTAAAACAATCACTTAATAAAGATAATACATGTAATAGGATGAGTTAAATTAAAATTTACTAAAACAGAATACAATTAAATTTTATAATATAATAAATACAATATAATCAAATGATAGATGCGTCTTGTAATTATTGGTAAGCTTAATGAAAAAAAAATTAAAAGATAAGCTAGCGAATTCAAAATCAATTAAAATAGACATCATTAATAAGATTAACAATAATAGAAATGATTGGATTGCAGAAATTTCTAAAAAATTTTTTATTCACTGTTTAGGTTTAATTTATGATGATGAATTCGAAATTAATTTCTTAATTCTCAGTGAAGAGAAACAAAATGATTATAAAACTGTCTTTAAATTAGATTTAACAAATTTTTCGCGAAATAAGGATTTTAGCATTCCATATAAAAATATTGTAGAAAATTCTGCTATTTGTTTAAATCTTGCCTTAATTCCCTTATTTTTTGATTATGAAGACGGAATGGTTTTAAAGAGAGGTGAAGTAGCTGATTATATTCTATATTCGAATACGGGAAATTTCACTCTTGAATCTAAGGGAGTTACTTCTAAATATAATTGCCCTAAAAAAATATTGGAAGGAAAAATACAAATAGAAGAATCTTTTGAAGTTTTTAAAGATTCAAACGTAAATTTTGGGATTATTGGTGAATCTTGTTTTTATGAACAAGTTCATTATTTAGTAAAAATTAAAAACAATAAGTATAATATTAATAGTGATCTTGAATTGGAAGAAATAAAGCAAGAAATTAAGGAATCTTCAAAATTAATTACTAAAGCAATTACATTAAAAGATTTGGGTAAAGAAGAATCTAAAGAAGTATATAAGAAAGCTTCACAAAAAGAGAGTGAAATAGCTTCAAAACTAGAAAGATTGAATCCAAAATTAGCAAAGAATCATTGGATCTCCGCTATTTCGTGTAATTATGAAGCTGAAGAATACCCAGAAGTAATTTTATGGATAAATGATTTTGAAGAAAGAGAAGATCTAAGTCAAAAAGATAAGATCCTATTAAAAGAACTTAAAATAAAAGCGCAAACAAACATAAAACTAGATATAGAACGTATTATTAAAAAATCAACAATTGGTAGACTTATTAGATATATCTTATTTCAGAATGAAGAAATTCATAATAAAATTCAAGGAAAAGGAAATATTATAAAAGAAATGTATATTATAAGAAACTATTTTTTAGAGCATGGATTTAATTTACCCATTCCTTTCTCAATAAATAGAAACCCAATCTTTAGTAAAGAATTGTCAGAACTACTACAAAAATACATTGATTCAAAATTTTTAATAAGAAATTTCGATAAAAGTCTGAATTTAAGCACGAAAGCTAAATTGATGTTAAAAAATGAAAAAGATTTTACTGAAAGAATAATTAAAAATAACTTTTCTGAATTATTAATAATAAAAATTCAAGATATAATAAAAAAATTAGGAGATAAGACTAGTTCTGAGTTAGAAGAAATAGAGAGGAAGAGGAGAATAACATCATTTCAATACGGAAAAGAAATATTATAATTTAAATTGATAGATTTATTTTACTCTATTGACAAAAATGAAAAAGTATACTTTACCTAAAAAAGAAGAAATTCTCAAAATTATTGAGGGAAAAACAGATATTGATGAAAAAATTAAAGAACACATCATCAATCTTATTGAAGATAAATTTAAAACTTCATTAGATCTAAAGAGATTTAAAATAATTTCTTTTACAATTAAACCAAATAGGAATACTGAATTCATTGGAGCAAAAATTAAATTAAGCCAAAAGAAACCAATAACCGTAATAAAAGGAAGTACAGGTACTGGAAAAACAACTATTTATGATAAATTAAACCATTTCTTTTGTGATTATCAACGAGAGAGATCAAGAATTAAAAGCTTATTAACAGAAGTGGAAATTGTAATTATTGATGAAAATCAATCTGTAGGTTATACCATAAAATATCATAGCCAGTTCGGTTTTGACGGGCAAAAATTAAAAATACTTGAACAAAAAATTAAAGATGGTTCACTTGCAAGTAGTTCAAAAGTAATTACTAACCCTGAAGAATTTTTAAAAAGTAACCTCTTCCTTGATTATAATTTAAATGAAACTATCTTCATACCCGAAATACCTGAATATTCATTTACCTCACGGTATTGTACAAATGAAGAGGATTTTAGAACATTATTTAGAGTACCAGTAATAAATATTATATTTAAAAATATTCAGGATATGATTAAATCTAATGAACCAGAAATTGAATCTTTAAGAAAATTTATAGAGAATTATAACCGAGATCTAGAAAATAAGAATCATTTTATTGAGAAATTAAAATCAATTATTGAAAGAAACAATTTTTTGATAGATAATGAAGAGGAATTCATAAAAACATCTAAAAGATTTGAAGAGATTGACAAAAATTTAAAAGAAATAGATGAAGATAGAAATAAAAAAATCCGTGGATTAAAAATAAAATTAAGAAGGCTCCAAAATGAATTGGACGAAATAGAGCAATATTATCTAAAAAATATTGATGATAAATATGATATACTCTTTCAAACCGAACCCCCATATTGCTGGAAATGTAATTCTTTAATTCATTTAACTGAGTTCAAGAAAAGAGTTGAAAACAATCTGTGTGATATATGTGGTATTGGATTTAAAAACTATGATGACGAATTTCAAGCACTACCAGTAACTTTTCCTGAAGATTTAAGAAATAATAGAGAAAAAATAAATAACAATATAATAAAAATCAAAGAAGAGATTAAAGAGTATTATAATTTTGATAAGGATTTAGTTGAGAAGCCCTTTGATATAGATGAACAAATATGGAATAAAAGCAAATTTACTTCAAACATCGAAGAAGAAATTAAAAATGCAAAGATACAAAATGAAGAGAATGAAACAAAAATACAAACAGCAAAACAATTAGTTGAAGATAATAAAAATAAATTAAAAGAATTTAACATTAAATTCAATAAAATAGAGACAAAAATTGAATCACTAGAAAAAATTAAGCAAGAAATAATAAAATATGAAGAAAACCAATTTCAAGAATTTAAAAATGAAATCTTAAATTTAGCAAATGAAATATTTGTAGAATTTACAACTGAAGATTTTGGGATGTTGAATTTTGATGAGAATAAAAACTTAGTTATAACAAATTCCTTTTATAGTGATTCAAGCAAACAAAATATTCAAACGAAAGTAAGAAAATATATAGATGCTAAAAACTATTTATCTCCTGGAATTCTGAGAAAAATTGATTTAGCATTTGCATTCGCTTTCTTTTCTTTAAATAGAAGATTAATGATGCGACCATTAGATTTGATGATTCTTGATGGATTGAATTTTCTTGATTTAAATGATACAGAAATGATCTATAAGAGTCTAGCGATTGATAACGCTGATTATAAAATAATTATTTTAAATACAGATGATCCAATTGGAATCGATGAAAAATTTTATGAGATACAGAGTATATCACGTAATCCTTTAATGAAGAGATTAGATCCAATGAAAAATGTTAAAAAACAATTAAGTATTCAGAGATTTTTTAAGTAATAAGAGATTTTTCTAATTTCATTTTATTTTATATCAGAATTATTATTATTTTTATAATAGGAGTGTATAAAAGTTGGTTTAGATTAGAGATATTGTATTTATATATTAATTAGAATCAATTTTATTGCTTTTTATGCTACGCGTATATAATAGCCTAACGTTCCAAAAAGAAGAGTTTAGATCTATAACTCTTAATGAAGTTTTGATGTATGTCTGTGGTCCAACAGTTTATGATTCACCTCATCTAGGGCATGCAAAGTCAGCAGTAGTATTCGATATCATTCGCAGGTATCTTGAATTCAAGGGTTTAAATGTTAAACTCGTAAAAAACATCACTGATATTGATGATAAGATAATTAACAGGGCTAATGAGAAAGGTATTGATACAAAAACTCTCAGCGAACAGTATATAAAAGAATATTTTGAAATTATGGATGTTTTAAACATAAAAAAGGATTATTTGAATCCCAAAGCCACGGAGACTATCGACTTTATGATAAAA
>JAHLWE010000510.1 GCA_019058135.1 Promethearchaeota archaeon
ATGTGAATCATATTCGATAGAAAAACAAATTCATGGACCTTTTATAGACGTGAGTGTATGTAGCCACAATGATAAAATCTCGCAAGCATCCATTGATTCTTATATTGAATCTGCTATAATTTGTAAAGAGATTGGTGCTAAAATATTGACAATTCATCCCGGTTTAGCGAATCTTGTCGTTAATTCCATTGATCAATTTAATATGAGACGATTATTTGTGTCGGTGAAAGAAATTTTAACAGCCAAAGAAGATTTAGGAGTAAAAATTTGCATTGAAAATATGCCAAAAAGTCTTAATATTTTATTGAAAACTGAAGATTTTAAAAAGTTTTTCTCGAATTTCTATCATGATGAACTTTTTATAACTTATGATACCGCCCATTATTGGACAAATGTTGATGACCCCGCTCTATTTTGGAAAACCTTCCATAATAAAATTAAAAATGTTCATTTAGTTGACAATAATGCAAAAGATCGTGATCCACATATTGGTCTTGGGAAGGGAAAAATAAATTTTGATTTGATTTTTTCATTGATTAAATCATATGAATATAATGGGTCGCTAATAATTGAGTTAAATTCTAAAAGGGCTCTTATTAAAGGAATTAATTATGTAAGAAATAAATTAATAAATTTCTAAATTTAAAATATATATTTTAAAGAAAAATTTGGTTTTATGGTTAAATATATCGAGAAAGAGTTCAAAACAATCATAAATAAGTTAAAATATATAGATAGTTGGTTTTGGTGCCGCTATACTCTTAATCCATATAATGGCTGCGAACATGCTTGTATTTATTGTGATGCTCGCTCTGAAAGATATTACTTACATCCCGATTTGGATAATGAAATTATTGTAAAGAAAAATGTTAAAAAAAAATTAGATAATCGATTAAAAAATGCCAGAACATTATTACCTGATGTAGTAGCTACTGGTGGTGTATGTGATGCTTATCAACCAGCTGAAATAAAATACCAAAATACCCGTCAAATTTTAGAGGTTTTATTGAAACATAAATATCCTATCTGTCTTTCTACTAAATCTGATTTAGTTTTACGTGATTTAGATATTTTATCTAAAATAGCAGACGATACATATTGCACTGTATCCTTTACAATTACAACCTTCGATGATAAGATTGCGAAATTTTTAGAACCTGGTGCAACGCCTCCATTAAAAAGAATTGAAGCATTAATGACAATTAAAAAGGAATTTCCAAAAATCCAAACTGGTGTTAATTTAATGCCAATTGTCCCTTATATTGAGGACTCCGATGAAAATTTAGACGAAATAATTTTAAAAACCAAAGAAGCAAATTGTGATTTCATATTATTTTCACCTGGAATGACAATGCGGGATTCCCAAGCCCAGTTTTTTATAAATAAAATGAAAAATAGTAAATATAGAAATATTCTTCATGATTTTTTGAATTTATTCAAGGGAAATATGTATGTTGATGGAAATTATTTAAAAAAAATACATAAGAAATTAATTACTCTATGTAAGAAATATAAATTACCATGTCGAGCGAAACGGTTTATTCCAAATGATTACCGAAAATATAACTATATTATTGCTAAGAAATTGCTGGATCAGGCATATTATAACTCAATATCCGGTAAAGCATGGAAAAGAATGCAATGGGCAGGTCTCCATCTTCAAAATTTAAAAGAATCTATATTAGATGTGAATGCACGAGGTGACTTATTGACTTTAAAGAATTTTAACAATAAAATTATTGAATTTATTAAGCCTTATTTGAAATCTAAAAAAACGTTAAATTCTTTTTTATAATTATCTTTTATTTTAATATTATTCACGATAGTGAATATTAATAAATATTTTATTAAATTGGTTGGTTAATTAAATTGGAAGATTTAAAAGAAAATGGTTTGAAGATATATAATGCTATATTTGAAGGGAAAAAAACTGTAGAAATTGATGGTATAGAATATCCAGTAAAAAAATTTTCTAGTAGTGGAGTAAAATACATAGATATTTTTGGTTATCGATTTATCGAACAAAATAGTAGAAAAAAGTCTGAGTGGGGGAAAAAAGCAAGAGAGGGTCATAAAATTATGTGGATAATAAAAGGAAGAACATATCTAGTGCGTATTATGGATGGAGAATATATACACCTAAGGAAAAAATCTAATTAAATATTTAAATACATCAACTAATCAAATCGTTCAATTTTAAATAATTCTTTACATAATCAACCATTGTTTTCCCTGCTCCTTCAATGCCTCTATAACCGGGAAAATCATTTACATCAACAATATAATAATTGCCATCTCGATTTGATTTTAGTAAATCAAATCCAAAAAATTCCATTTTAAGTACTTTTCTTAAGATCTGAGCTAATTCAATTAATTCTGAGGGAGGTTTATATTGTTCTCGCTCCAATTTTTTTGTGTCGATATATTGAGCTGCATATTTTTTATAAATAAAAATCGGGCTTGGTCTTTTTATTCCAAAAACTTTATCTCCAATTACGTAAATTTTATTATCAATTCCATTTGAGTCAATAAATTCTTGTATATAGACATCATAATTAAGAAATAGCATATGCTTTCGAACAAGCATCTTGATTTCGCTAATATCTCTAATTAAGTAATTAAATCGTTGCATTTTTTCGTGCTGATAATGAGATTTTATAACAATAGGAAGTTTGTTCTGAATCCATTTTTTAAAGGGTTTTATCTTATAAAAGTAGTATGTCCAAGACTTAGGTAAACGAATGTTTTCAAAATTATGTTTATCAAAAATAGCACGCAAGCTATAATCTAAAGAAACTTTATTTTTAACATTAAGAACTGCATCGATACTATTTAATGTAGGAATATTGTGAAGTTTTGCATAATGTAAAAAGTCAATCGAGGTATCATTATGAACTTTAACTACTAATAAATCGCATTTACTATTGAAAATTTGATTATCTTCTAAATCTTGGGGACTACTAATTGGATTATAGATTTGTAAGTTAATATCAAGTTTTTGTAAATGCTCAATGAATATTTTAATAACTTCATGACTTGTCTCTGCGCTAAGTATAACCCTTTTTTGTTGCATTCTATGAAGTTATAAGAAAAAATCTTTATTTAAATTTATCACTTATTTAAAGATTGAAACAGTTATTTAGCATTTATTAAATATTCGATTTTATTTCTAACAGATAAATAATAAAATTTCTCTTTTAAAATGAGTAAAAAATTTAATCTTGAATTAGTCCTTCTTCATAGTCTTCAGCTAATTCTTCAAGATATGTAAGTATCTCCACCCACATTGGTGTAATTAAAACATCTGTTTTGTGATTAATAATTAACTCATAAAGATCTGAAGTTCTTTTTACAGGGTGTTTAGTAATCGTACATCCACATCCTATAGATTGAATTAAATGAGCATCACTTCCACCTGTGTATGCAATTTTTTGTGCCTCGGCAAAGTCTTTTGCTAAAGAATCCGAACCTGCTGTAGAACGAGAATTTATCTCCAATGCATCAAAAAGTGTGGTTAATAATTCTGGGTCTGAAACACCATGTGGTCCAAAAGGATGAGCAGCTACTGCTATTCCACCCATATCATGAATTTTCTTACAAGTTTCGACAGCAGAGAGACCCGCTTTAATCTTTTTTTCAGGAAATTCCGCCCAATATGCAACAATATGCCCGTTTTGTGAAGAAATCTCTTCTGCAGGAAATAACAGCAAACCATACCCCTTCTCTTTTATGTATTGCTGAGCTAATTTTCCACCTCTTATTGCATTATGATCTGTTATTGCAATACCATCGAGTCCGATTTCAATCGCATAATCTACGACAGATTGAGGACTCTCATTCCCATCGCTAATATATGTATGGATATGAAGGTCAAATACCTTATAACCCTGCTTGTGGACATCTTCGATAATTTCTTGACGTTCCTCTTTGATTGGTGCAGATTTATATAATCTCCTTATCTCTTTTGATGCCTTTCGTATATGTTTTTCCCAAATCCGGTTGATTTTTTTTGCAGTATCTGAAACACCTTTGTATTTTGAATAAAAAGAGGTTATTTTTTTACCCATTACTGAGATCCTTGAAATATTTCTAAGATAAATAAAATCTTTTGAGTTTATAAAATAGACTAGGTTATTAAATATTGTTCAGGTGACCAAATAAATCTATTTCTTTTCTTTATTTGATTCATCACTTTTATTGTCATCATGTTTGTGTTCATGATTTTGATTTTGTTCTGGCTTAGGTGTAGGTGTTTCTGGAATTTTTGGTTTTTCAAAAACTTCTAGGAATTTAACAGTATCAATCATTCCATCTAAATAATTTTGTAGATCCATTGCTAATCCAAATTTAAACATTAAAAGACCTTGATTAAACTGATGCATTTGAGGTATTTCAATTTCAATTGACTTTTTCTTAGGCTCAAATTTTATTTTGAATTGATCAGCTTTTGCTCCAGGCATTCTTAATTCAATAAAACGTGCTAATTTTTTATCAAATTCTTCTATTTTATCAATGACTTCTAAATTATATTCAAGAGTTTGACCTGCTAGAGGGTGGTTGTAGTCAATTATAACACGTCCTTGTACAATGCGAGTGACAGTACCTCTCTGTCCTTTTTTATTTACATATGTTTGCCCTAGCTTAGGAGGTTTTCCTTCATTTAATTTTTTAAATCTTTGAATTGCCTTACGATCAATTTTTTGAGCCTCTCGTTTTCCAAACGCTTTAGTTGGGGGTATTCTGACAGATTTTTTTTCAAAGAACTTCATAGTTTCTAAAATTTCATTTATACCCTCAATTACGAATCCAGATTTTCCAACTATTACAAATTCTGGAGTATAAAATCCTTGTTTGTCTTTCTTTTCATCATAAATCCCTGCTTTTTTTGCATCTTCAGGGCTGCTAACTTGAAATATATATCCCTTTTCTGTACGACCGGTCATTTTTACAAGAACAAAGTCACCTTTTTTAATAGATTGTTCTTTCAGCTTTTCTCTTTTTTTTTCCAATCTTTTTAATTCTTCTTCAACATCCTTTTCTTCTTCAGCAATTGCTTCTTGTTCTTGGTCTTTTTTATCCTTTACTTCAGTTTTACTTATAGATTCTTCTTTGCTAGAGTTTAATAATGTTTTTGCACCTTCAATATATTTTTTTGCGCTGCCTTTTCCAATTCCTTCGACTTTAGATAACTCTTCAACGCTCAATTGAGCCAATTTTTCAACAGATTCAATACCACCTGCTTTCAATTTTTCGGCACTTTTAACACCTAGTCCTTTAATATCTTTCAATTCAAAGCTCATAGGAATCTCTCCAAATTAACATATGCCTTAAATATCTTCTATGTTTAAAGAAATAAATACGTGTTATTAAGTAAAATATTCTACTATTTTTTAAATTTTGGGTTTAAGTTATATTTATCCTTAAACAGATTATAGATTAAACTTTTTTGATAAATATTTTTAAAAATTTTAAATTTTCTTTAATTAAAACTTAGGATACTGGCTTATAAAGAATATTTAACTTATCTGCATACTTTTTAACTTCTTGTATTTCGCTTGAGGTTGGTCTTCGATTGATTTCAGGATATTGATTAGATTTGTACTCTGGTCTAAACTGCCCCATAATATTTACTACTGATTTTGGAACCTCTTTCGCAATAAAATCTAAAATTGGTTTGGAACAACAATCAACATGGTTAGGCATAACCAAATGGCGTATTATAATCTCTCCGCTGCCATCGTCATGAATTTTTTTAAGATTCCTTGTTAAAACCTCCCAATAATTCTTTATTCCAGAATATTTTTCTGCACATGTATTATTTCCATATTTTAAATCAGGTAGCCAAAAATCCATAAAATCTATGATTAAATCCAAAGATTCTTCCGTTAAATAAAAATTAGAATTCCATAATTGCGTTATATTTATATTCTGATATAACAGCGATTCAAGAATGAGTTGTAGGCACGGGATAGGATCGCTTCCAACCCAATTTACATTAATTCCGCCATTCTCCACCAATTTTTGTGCAATTGCAGCTAATTTTTTCGCATCAACTTTTTGGGCAATATCTTCAATTTTTCTTCGACCTTTCCATGCGTTAGATATATCATAATTCTGGCAAAAAACGCATCCAAAATTGCATCCAATAAAAAATATAGTTCCACTCGGCACTAATACCGATTCTTCTCCCCAATGTAAAAAAGCAGAAGAAACGTATATATCCTTATCTAGGTGGCAAAATCCTTTTTCGCCTTGAATTCGATTAACACCGCATCTTCTCTCACAAAATTTACAATTTTCAAGATATTTATAAGCAATCGTTTCAGATAAGTTTATATAAGATTTCTCCTGAATTTTGCGATTCTTTTGTGAATTAATATCTTCACTTAAAATTTTATTAAATTCTTTAGATTTTTGTTTTAATAGTTTTTCGAGATTTTCTATTGAATCATCGGAATTAAAATCGCATTCTACAGTTTTTGCTATAATATATCTTGCAATTTGCGTATTCTCAATAATTCCGCGGTATCTTGACAATCTTTTAAGTATCTCTGGATTTTTCCAAGCAATATCGGCGTTAGGTCGTCTAAGTTTAAATATCATTTTTAAAAATAAACTATAATTCCCTTTAGTATCAATATTTGCATGTAATAATAATAAAATATTCTTAAAATTAATTTTATTTAAAAAAAGGAATCTTTTTCAAAATCCTCATTTTCTTCCTCTTCTTCTTCTTTTTCTTCTTCTTCCTCTCCTTCAACAATTTTCTCTTCTTTGTCAAAACAGAGCCATCTAATGATATTGTCCAGGAATTTCCGATTATCTTCTATATCTATTCCGATTTCGTTATCTTCTAAGAAAAATGATGATGATCCTAAAGTTACCACGCGTCCATTAAAAAATTTAGATACGACACAGATGGGAACTTGTCCAATCTCATCAATTTCTTTTAGATCAAAATACTCATATGATGCTTTTTCAGATGTTGTTATTATATCTTCAGCATCTTCCGTAATGGAAAAGAATGTGCAATTACCTAATATTAATCGATTAATACCGTCCGTAATGGGATGTTGAAATATAGTATCAATTTTTAAATTGACATTATCAATAATAGAATTTCTTTTAGGATATAGTATCACTCCATTCCAGTATTTTTTCACACCAGTTAGTTTATAAAGAACTCTAATAGATCCCTGTTTGATTGATATATCTCGATCTCCTCCAGCTCCAGTCGTTACTAATAAACCTCCTCCCTTTCCAACAAATTCTTTTATGGTTCTTAATTCTTCAGGAGTAAATTTATCATCTCTATTGTTCCTACTGTGTTGAATATTCCCTAAAATTAAGACATCAAAATCCTCTAACATATCATAAGTTAGCGGTCCCTCATTCTTATTTATAAACTCAATGATAAAATCATCTTCATTAAAAGCGTCTGGGAAGCTCTCTACTTGTTCATTATGAGAAATATCCACTAATATTTTGTAAACCACCATAATTCTCCTTCGCTTAATATGTTTCTCTCAATGAAAAAATTTTTTTTCTAATTTTTCAATGAGTTTATTGAGTGTTTATTATAATTGTAATTATATAAATATTAAAAAAATTTTATTAAATCAAATTTTATTAGGCATTCATATTTTTAAATTTTATTAAAATATCCGCCCATTTATCCCTTAAAAACATTTTTGTCTTAATTAAATTTAAAATGTAAGTTTCTATATTTAAATTTCTCCATTTACTTATTTTTAAAAATATAATAAAAAATCATCCTTTATAAAAATGAATAAGAAAAAAAATAAAGAAAAATAGGGAAATTATCTAAGAAATGATATAAGTAGATTTATAAAATTTTGAATTAAAATAGTAAAAGAAAGTCGAAAAATTAAAATAACAATAAAAAGATTGAAAAAAATCAATTAACTAATTGGAATAAATTCTTCCGAACTTGTTCCATCTTTTCGAATAAC
>JAHLWE010000511.1 GCA_019058135.1 Promethearchaeota archaeon
AAAAAATATCTTGTGAAATTGAACATCACATTACAGAAAAAGTTAAAGAATCTCTAAAGAGTTTCTTATCAAGTTATTTAACATAGAATTGCTTACTCTATTAAATCATTTAAGAAATTTGATTTTAAACAATCAAAGCAAAACTACGCTTGGAATAATAAGAAAAAGAGTAAGAAAGAAAATATAATATGAATAAATAAATAATGAATTATTTTCCGGTGCGTGAATCGGTACGAATCTATCTCCGAAATCTTTAACGCTATTGCCTATTTATGCAAACTTAATTAGCGAAATTTTTTGATTTTCCCCCGATTTTTTCGATCCCCGATTCCTCCCCGATTCCCCATGAAGTTCATAATTTATGTTTTTTTGTTGTTTTAATGTTATTAATATATTACAATTAACTAAATTCAATAACATGGAAGTAATTCAAGTTAACAATTTAGTGAAATATTATAAAACTAAAAAGAAAGTAGTTAAAGCAGTAGATGATATTTCATTTAGTATATTAAAAGGAGAAAGATTCGGGTTTCTTGGACCGAATGGAGCGGGAAAAACCACCACTATTAGAGCTATATTAGGACTTTTGAGAGGTGTTAAGGGAGAAATTACAATTTTAGGGGAAAAGATCAACCCTAATAAAGACACAGTTTATCGTAATCATATTGGTTATATTCCGGGTGAGCTTGGTTTAGAACCTGAATTCAATGCTATTCAAATTTGTAAATATTTAAGTGAGCTTTATGATATTTCTTTTAACTTGGATGAGATTAAAAATATCGCCGAACGATTAAAGTTAGATGTAAATCGTCAAATCCAAGAATTAAGCAAGGGCAACAAACAAAAGGTAGGAATACTTACAGCACTGATGGGAGATTTTGATATACTAATTTTAGATGAACCAACAGCTGGACTGGATCCGTTAATTCAATCAGAATTCTTTGAGATTATAAAAGAAAGGCAAGAAAAAACTAGATGTACAGTTTTTATATGCTCGCACCTCCTTTCAGAAGTCGAGAAATTCTGCAATCGAGTTGCTATTATTCGCAATGGCAAAATCGTGGAGATTTCAAAAATTTCCGAACTGAAGGAGAAAGGATTGAAAAGTTTTCAACTAGAATTCACATCAAATGCTGGATTGATGGAATTTGTACAATATCTAGAATCTCAGTTTCCTAGTGCATCAGTTAAATCACAAAGTGTCAATCGCATTGAATTTTTGATTACTCCAGAAAAAAAAAGAAATTTACTGCATGATATTAGTGAAATGCAATGGGCTGGGGAATATATAAAAGATTTCAATATTAATAATTCAAGTCTCGAGGATATTTTTATGAAATATTATGAAATTGAAAATCCAGAGGAGGAGAGATAATGAAATTATTTACTATCGCAAAAATTGAAATCAAAAAGAGCTTTAAAGCTACATTATTACTATCTCTTTTTATGTGTCTGTTTGTAATAATGATTATAGCAATTTTTGATCCCGAAATCTTTGCGGGTTTTGAAGAAATTATGGAAGCATATTCAGATATAATCAAGACCATGGTAGGATCAGCATTTGATTTAGGAACAATTGGAGGATTTTATACAGTTGAATTTCTTTCAATGATTTGGCTTTGGCTTGGAATTTATTTTATCTTAAAGGCGGGACAAGATATACCAACTACTATAGAGAATAAGACAATAGACCTAGTCCTAAGCAAACCTTTGAAACGAAGGGAATTTATTCTTGGGAGATATATGAGATTTATTTTTTCTATTCTATTAGTTTTACTTTTCATTGGAATTGTAACCTTTATAATGTTTGAAATCTCACCAAATCTTCAAGATCAAGAGATAGATTATTCAGAACTCTTTTGGGCATTAACTTGGGCTTTTTTGTTTGTTGTTTCTTTAACCACGACTGCATTCTTTTTTTCAGTCTTCTTGAATAGAAAGAGAGCAATTAGTTTAGCTTTTGGGATGATGGTTTTGTTTTTTATAATGGGGAATTTTTACGGTTATTTCGAAGAAGATATTCAAGAAATAAAGCGAATTAGCCTATTTTTTTACTATGATCCCGCAAGAATTTTAGTTAGCCATAGTTATGAAAATGTTCTAAGAGATTTCCTAATACTATTTGGATATTCTGTGGTTATGGTTATTACCTCAATAGCAATTTTTAACAAAAGAGATATTCCTGTTTAAATTTTTTTTCTCAAGATTAAGTTTCAGATGAGTAATGCATCAATTTATGGTAATCCCTTTTTAATTAGCTAAATTTCCACTTTTTTTGTCGGGAAATCTCTCTTTTTTTTATACATTCAACCTATTCAATATATATTCTCATTCTAAATCTCTAATTATTAGGCGTCTTTGTCGAACAAACCCTTACTTGTACTTAGACTAAGACATTGACTTAGACATAGACTAGTATTTTACATCTGTAAGTAAAAAAAAGTGAGATTTAAGGTAATTGAGAGAAAAAAAGGATAAATTTGGGTTGAATCTCGCATGAGATTATCCAAACACATCATATTGGTTTTTAAAAAACGTCAAGATTGTCCGCAATTTAAATACGTCGATTCGATTCTATAGGGCATAGAATTCGGGTTTTTTCCGAATTCTGTTAATTTTACGTTATTAATTCGATTTTTCCCCGATCCGATTTTTTTCGATCCGATCAATCGAAAATTGGAGTATAAAACCACAGAATAGCAGTAAAATGTCGCAAGATGCCGTCTTTCTTTCAGAAAGATGCCACAAAATGACGGACTATGTAGAATAGTATTACTGTATTCTATTATGCGGTACTGGGCATCCTTTGATGCCTAACAATTATGTGAACGTTAAAGCATTTAATGAAAGGTTAGATGCGTGTAAAAATGTAGTAGCGTTGAAATTATTGGAGATATAATCGAATTGGGCGATTAGACTTTATATAGTCTAAATTTAGTTATCTTCTTTAATCCAAATATATTCACTCTTATTTTTTATGACATTACAATTTTCTCTATATTTGCAGCCTTCACACCGTTCTCCAAACAGTTCTTTATAATGAGAGTGGCATATAGGAAATATTGATGTAACTACAGAATCTGCATAATTGGTGGCTGATTTAATTATACAAATTGTTTGATTATTACAGTCTTTAAAAAAATAATTTTATACCTTGATTAGAGGTATTTTTCATAGTCCTTCTTTAATTACAAACTGAATTAATAAGTTTTATATATAATTTTTAAGAATTAATTACTATGTCTACCTAATCTACGGTGAGTCTTATCGTAAATATAGAGAAAAATTTCCAAGATACTTCTTATTCTTTTAAATACCAAGTAATTTCTTTTTAACTGGGTTGGGTTTTTAAGATAAAATGATTTTGAGAGACACACATTTTATTAATTTGAATAATCAAAAAAATAAGACAGTTAGATTTAACAAAATTTAAGTAAAAAATTATTTTTAAAGAATAAAATTTATTTTTTTTACTTTATTTCTATAATAAGATAATAATGGATCAAAAAGATCTTAAATCACTTGATTTACTTTTTAAACCACAAAATATTGCAATTTTTGAAGCAAAATATAAATTAAGTTATTTCATAACAGGTCTTCAAAAACAGGGATTTAAGAAAGAGAATCTCTATTTAATCTCTCCCATAGAAACAGAAATTTATGATATTAAGTGTTATAAAACAATTGAAGAAGTTCCTGCAGATACAATTGATCTTTTTATATTAGCAGTTAGGAGAGAGATACTTGTTCAGACTATAAAAAAAATTTTGAGTATTAAAAAGGTTAATTTTTTCCATATATTCACAGCTGGGACAGGTGAATCTGATGAAATTGGAAGTCAAATCGAAGAA
>JAHLWE010000512.1 GCA_019058135.1 Promethearchaeota archaeon
GCGCCAGCCAATGCTGTTTATGCATGGAAATCAGTCAAACAATTTGGGAAAGAAGCAAGGATAAGTGCAATTACATCCGCTTCGATATACTGTATAGTTTCAGGAAGTGATTTTGTTTTATTTGGACCAATTAAATTTGGAAAATATATAGTTCCATCAGTTGCTTTAATTGTATCAATGAATTCTTATTATAGAAAAAGAGTTTTACGAAAAGAGATAGCAGAAAATAATCCATTATATAAAATCTTTAGAGATTAAGATAATTAGGAAATATATCGAATAATTAAATCCTGAGTTTTTTCTAAAAGTAAAGGTAAGAATTCATCAATTTTTTCATTTTTTTCTTCATTATCCACGAAAAAAAGAAAGAACATTGGATTATTTTCAATTATTGTCTTTTTTATTATTATTATATCATCAGGACTTATTTTATAAATTGCTTCATTTATATCCGTTTCTCTAAACCTTTCAAAAATTTTATATAAATTAGTTATTTGTGGTGCCAATATTTCAAAAACACTCTTAACAGAGGCTTTTAAAGGTTGTGATTCAGAGAAAATATATTTTATTTCGCCAAGTAATGAAGAACTATAAAAATCAGCAAGCACTAACCCTTGTTCATTCATTAACATTGAGATTTTTATGTCAATATCTTCAGAGAATCTACTTAAATTAAAGTTTATTAATTTCCTATTAGGAGATAATAACGATAATCCATGAGAATACGCTCTCAATATCGTATATACTGAAAAAATACTTGTCAAGAAATATTCAATGTTTAATTGTTTTTCTTGATTTATCTCTTCAATTTTTTTGACAATTTGATAAACTACATCCTTTATTTCATTTGTTTCTTTTATATCTGGATCAACTTTGGAAATTATGATTAACACTGGAATTTCTTGTTCATATTTTTTAATATTTTCGAGAATTTGGTCAAAATATTGAAGACTTTCATCGATCCTCTTGGGATCTCTAATATCTATGAAGTAATAAATTAAATCCGCATCATACAAATATATTGGAGCCCTATTAAGAAATTTATCCCTTGATTTTTCTTGGCCAGATAAGTCCCACGTGAAAACATGACTGCCGAATGTTTCAAGATGTTTAATTTCTGCGCCTAATGTAGGTTTTAAACCTAATAATTTGGAATATTTTCGATCAATAGTTAATAAAAAGGATGTTTTTCCTGAATTATCTAGTCCAGCAAGAATGATTTTTAACTTTCTTGAAGAAGTTAGAGGTAAAGTGGGGTTTTTCTCAATTTCAAGTAAATTATTGGTTAATTTTAAAAAAGTAGGGTCTAATATCTTGTTATCTACATAACCATTATTAATTTTTTCGTCAATTTCGGCTACAACCTCCAATATAAATGGTTTTAGCCTCTTAATATTATTATAAATAAAACTTCTTTTATTTTCATCAATTAGTATAGATAATGTTGAGGCAATTGGTCTCTCTGAAAAGGTACTTTTAATAAAATGAAAAAACACTAAACTGGAAACCCGGAAATCAGGAAAGGGTATAATTCCGAAATAATTATAATCGGAAATTTCATTATCAGTAAATAATAAAGAAAGACTTTTAATCGAAATTTGATAAATATCTCTTAAACTCTGCCTAAATGCCCCACCTTCATTTTGGTTAGTATCACATTCATCTAAATTGGACAAAATTGATTCAGGAAATATATATTTAGGCTCAGGTCCACGGTCACCATAAACAGAAAATACAACTCCTTTTATACAACTTTCTTCGGGTATCTCTCTCATTAGTTAATATTATACAAACAATGGCTAAAAAAAATTTGTATTCTAATAAACATAAAAATATAATCAAAGCTTCAAAAGACGAAATAAAGGCAATGGACTTTACTGTTGGAAATGGCTCATTTGTTAGAATGAATATGACTCTATATGATGATGGAAAACCCCTCTGGGGTATAAATATAGGCCCAACAATGATATACGAAGAATTAAAATAATATAAAAATCTAATATTCTTCAAATTCAACCTCTTATAGTATTTGCTTAGACCGCTTATAACTAAAATATTTTACCCTCTGCTATTACTATAAAAAAAGTCAATTATTAGCAATCTAATCCGGAAATAACCGATAAAATAGATAAAATAAGCAAAAAAAATATAGAAAAAAAAGAATTTGTTTATTTTAGGGATTTTCTCCGTTTTTTAATGAGAAATGCCGAAACGGTGCAAATCAGACATATCATGAAAAGCGAGTCGTAGCCGGGTATAGTTGGCGCGGAGGAGTCATCGGGAGGCTCATCGGAATCTTGCGAGACCTTTACAAGAATCATATCATCTCCTCCCGATCCGAAGTCATTGGTGGTTCCCGCAAAAAAGATATTACCTGAAGAGTCCAACGCTGTTGCATAACAATAATCAAGATAATCTCCTTCCCACGTATTATTCGATAGTAGAACTCCCAAATCGTTGTATTTCAATAATTGCATTCCAAAACCTTGTATATATCCTGTAAGATGAATATTATCTGAAGAATCTACTAATAATCCAACACAATAATCTCTTCCTATTCCACCTATTGAAATATTCCATTGATATATACCTGAGCTATCAAATTTCAACAAACAGATATCATCATCACCCATCCCATAACTTTCTGTATTTCCCGCAATATAAATGTTGTTTGAGGTATCTAATATTAATTTATGACCAAAGTCATCTTTATTTCCGCCCCACGTCTTATTCCATTGCAGTTCTCCTAAATTATTGTATTTTACCAAACATACATCACTTTCTCCCGCTCCGAAACTACTTGTGTATCCCGTAAGATAAATGTTATCTGAAGAATCTATTGTAATTCCGTAACATACCTCCCCTTGAGGGCCATTCCAGATGCGTTCCCATTGAAAAATTCCTAAACTATTATATTTCACCAAGGATATGTCTGCACCTTCCGCTCCAAAGCTCTGTGTATAACCAGCAAGATACACGTTATCTAAACTATCTATTGTTATTGCCAAACCAAAATCATTTTTGTCTCCACCCCATGTTCGATTCCATAGCTGAACTCCAGAACTATCATATTTTATCAAGCAAAAATCAAGTTTTCCCGTATTCCAAATTGTACCTCCTCCAAGATAGATATTATCTGACGAATCCAGTAC
>JAHLWE010000513.1 GCA_019058135.1 Promethearchaeota archaeon
TTATAGAATTACACCTCCTAAAGAAATTTTAACAACTGGAATTAAAAATAAATATGAAAAAATTACTTTTTCAAAAGAAATAGCAAAGAAAAAAGGTTCAATTGTAGAATTTATGGTATTTGGCCACCCTCTTTTGGAAGAAATAATAAAATATTGTAAGGATAAATCATTTGATTTTGGAGGAAGGACAGCATTAAAAGCATCTGACAAATTGAAATTTCCTGGAATTCTCTTTAACTTTATAATGAAATTTATAGATGGAACAGGAAAAATATTAAGTGAAAAATTACTTCCTATTTATGTAAATATAGAAAAGAAGCATAAAATATTTAATGTAGATAATGTATTAGAATTAAAGGATATAGTATATAAAAAATCTCAGTCTAAATTAGTTAAAGATATTTGTAAAAAATGTTTAGATTTATATGAAATATCAGAAGAAAAAGCTATAGAGGAAGTAATTAATTATTTATCAAAAGTTGAAAAAAAGAAAAATAGAGAAATAAGAATTAAAAGAAGCGATGCTAAAGCATATTTTATTCCTAGAATAGAACAAATAAAAAAAAGAATTAAAGATTATAAACAAAGATTATTTAAAGGTGAGAATATGGAGATAGCTATCAGAGGAGAGACGGTAAGGTTAAATGACTTGCAGGAAGAATATAAATTATATTTAGAAAGACTTAATATCGAAAAACAAGTTATTGAGGAGATGCCTGAACTTTTATCAGTTGTTGTAATTATTCCAATTTAATTGAGGAGAAGAAATGAAGGAAAAAGATTTTTTAAAGAATAATAAATTATTTTCTGATTATTATTTAGAGAAGTTACTTTCAAAAGATCTAGTCTGGGATATTGATGTAAGTGAAAATTTTAGAAAAATAACAGATATTTATGAAAGGAAAAAAGACGTAGTTGCGATCTTAAAAGAGCGACCATTAGAAGATCAATTTATTAGACCAATTTTAAGAGTTCTCGGTCATATATGGGAAGTGGAACCGAGTCTTAGAAGTTTAAAAAAACCTGATTACTCTTTTTATGAAGTTGAGGAAGAAAAAGTTGCTGCAGAATTATCAGAAGATTATTTCGGAAATGCAATTGCAATAGGAGAAGTAAAAAGATGGGGAAGACCTCTTGATAGAAAATTAAAAGGAGAAGATGATAGATTTGAAGTTTATACCCCTTCTCTACAAATGGAGATGTATTTATGGAGAACCGAAGTTAAGTGGGGAATTCTAACTGATGGCAGGTTTTGGAGAATTTATGAGAGAAACACATCTAGTAAATTAGATATTTATTATGAAGTTGATTTAATAAAAATTTTAGAAAACAGAGATTTGGAAAGCTTTAAATATTTTTATTTATTCTTTAGAAAAGATGCTTTTCCAAATTTTTTAAATAAAGTTTATGAAGAAAGTGTAGATTATGCAAAAGCTGTTAGTAAGGATTTAAAAAGCAATGTTTATAAAGCAATTAGAATCTTAGCAAATGGATTTCTAAAAACTCCTGGAAATAATTTAACTCTAGATAACCTCCGGGAAATACATAATAGCTCTTTAATCTTTTTATATAGATTGTTATTCATTTTTTATGCAGAGTCTAGAGGACTTTTACCTTTACAAAAATCAATGTATAGAGAATCCTATAGTCTTTATTCTATTAAAAAGGGGATAGCAAAGAAAATTGATAGTAATGAATCTATACCTTTACATAAAACTTATTGTGGTAGAATCAAGGATTTATTTGAACTTATTAATAATGGAAGTGAGTCTTTTGGAATTTCTAAGGATGAATTTTTTGTCCCATCTTACAATGGTAGTTTATTTAATCCAGACAAAAATATATTTTTAGAAGAGAATGAAGTTTCAGATCCTTTTATAGCAGAAGTTATTGATTTATTATCAAGGTCTACAATTAAAAATAAAGGTAGAAAAGCATTTGTAGATTATTCAAGTCTTGATATAAAACATTTAGGCTCAATATATGAGGGTTTATTAGAAAATAAATTAAAGATAGCTCAAGAAGATATGTCAGCTATTAAAAAAGGCAATAAAGAAACATGGATAAAATCTGAAGAATTAGGTAATAGAAAAGAAATAGACAAAGTATTAAAAGGTGAACTTTATCCAGTTACTGATAAAGGTGAAAGAAAAGCAACAGGATCCTACTATACCCCTGATTATATTGTTAAATATATTGTTGAAAATACGATAGGTCCACTAATTGAGGAGAAAAAAAGCAAAATAGAAAGAGAAGAAGACTTAATCGATGAAATTTTATCCTTGAAAATATTAGATCCAGCAATGGGATCAGGACATTTTCTAGTAGAAGCTACAGATTTTATTGCAAGAAACCTCGTAGAAGCACTGGGTGTAAGTTCAAAAGAGATTGAAGAAGAGGACATTAGATGGGCAAGGAGAGAAGTAGTAGAAAGATGTATTTATGGGGTTGATTTAAATCCATTAGCAGTAGAACTAGCAAAACTCTCGCTTTGGTTGTCCACTGTATCAAAAAACAAACCCCTATCTTTTCTGGATCACCATCTTAAACGTGGAAATAGTTTAATTGGAGTTAGGATTGAAGATTTAGCTGAACTTCCTGATATAAAAAGTAAAAAGATGAAAAAGATGGTTGGCCAAATTTCTACATATGAAATTTTATTCAATAAAAAGATAGAGGTATTATTAAATAATAGGAAATTTATAGAAGAATTACCATCTGAAAAAGTAGAACAGATTAGAGAAAAAGAAAAATATGAGGAAGAATTCAGGAAAAAA
>JAHLWE010000514.1 GCA_019058135.1 Promethearchaeota archaeon
ATTGCATTTATGCGATTAATAATCAGAAAGATACAACAATCAATTTAAATCAATATATGATTAGACATCTTCCTATTCTTAAACCAAATGAGGACGTTTCAAATAAAATTATCTTAAATGTGGATGAAATTAATCAATATTTAAAAAATAATGATAATAAAATAAATGAAGAAATTTATCCATTATTTAAGGAGATTGATACCCAAATATTTGATTTGTTTAATATAACAGACGAAGAAAGAGATTTAATGATATCAGAAGTAGTTTCTCAAATTGATTTTTTTAAAGAAATTTATCATGTCAAGATTTAATATAATTTTTTTAAATTATCATACTTTAGTAAATTTTTATATTGGAAATAAAGTTGCCTTACATTTGTTAGAGAATCTATCATAGTTAAGAATATTTTTTAAAACCTTAGAACCAATATAATACTCTATTTTATTAAAAATATTAAATAATATTAATAGATTTTAATAGATTTTAATAAAATTGATAGCCTATATTCGAATAAGTAATTATATAAAATTCTTAAAAATAAAATCAAATCGTTGGGAATAAAAATGAAAATAATATATCATAAAGATTATGTAAATTATGCGGGATACAGAAATGATCCGGCTGCATCTTCGGGCAGGATTATACCAATTATTAAAGAAATAAAAGAAAAAACAGACTATGAGATAATAACCCCTGAACCAGCAAGTGAAGCAGATATCTTAAGAGCACATACTGAAAGGCATGTAAAAGATATTAAAACCGATAAAAATTTATATTATATAGCCAGTCTGGCAGCTGGTGGAGCTATTAAAACAGCAGAAATTGCATATGATAATGAAGAAGCTGCATTTGGAGTAATTAGACCGCCGGGTCACCATGCATCTACGGATTCATGTTGGGGTTTCTGCTTTTTTAATAACATGAGGATAGCCTTATTAAGTTTGATGGCAGAGAACAAAATAGAGAGCGCATTCATATTGGATTTTGATTTACACACAGGAGATGGCAATATTTCGATTATTGGGCAAAATTCAAAAGTTCAAATCTTAAATCCAAGATCTAGCGGACGAGTAAATTATATTAAAGAAGTAGAAGAAGCTTTTGAATCATTAAGTAATATTGATATCATTGCCGCCAGCGCCGGTTTTGATGAATATGAGTTAGATTGGGGGGGGAAATTATCCACAGATGATTATAATACACTTGGACAATTGATGAAGGAATATTCTTTGAAATTATGTAAGGGAAGGCGATTTGCTATACTTGAAGGCGGTTATTATTATGAACATTTAGGCATAAATGTAGTATCTTTTTGTCAAGGATTGGAATAATTTATTTTTTTCTTAGGAAAATTATATATATTTCTTGATTTAAAACAATATATAATCTAGAGGTTTAATATTATGAGTGAAGAAAAATCTAGAAGAAAATCTTTAGGATATCTTATATTTCTTATCATTTTCTTAAGTCTCGTCGAGATATTTGATACATACACCACGCTTTTCCCAAATGTAATTGTCTCTAAAGTTCAAGATGAATTTTTGGCTCAAGAAACTCAAGTAATCGCCGATTCTATTATGTCTTTAGCTATTGCTATAGCGAGTATTGGCATGTATTTTGTTGTGGTTAATCAATTTCTCGCGGATCTTATAGGACGGAGAATAATGCTTTTTATTACGGTGCTTGGTATGGGACTTGCGTCCTTATTCATTTTTTTTACAACAAATTTAATCCAATATACATCTTCTTTATTCTTCCTATACGTATTTTTTTCAAGTGATATTTGGACGATTTATATTAGTGAAGAAAGCCCAAAAGAACGCCGTGGATTATACTTAAATTTAATTCTCGTTGCTGGTTGTATAGGTGCAATCTTAGTCCCAGTATTTCGTTCCATTTTTATAACTGAAACGTCACCCGTAACTGCTTGGAGAAGTATGACTATTTTCGCATTTCTAGCCATACCAATATCCTTTTTAATGATCGGAATTAAAGAAACATCAAAGTATAAAGAATTAAAAGAGATGAGAAAATCAGATGATTTTGTAAAGCAATCTCCATTTATTAACTTAAAGAAACCATTTGCTAAACAATATAGAAGACAATATATTCCAATTTTAATAATGGCATTTATTTCTGGATTAAATTATATCTTTATTCAAATGGGAGAGAGTTTTTTAGCTAATAATGTAAATTTGGAAGAAGGCGATGTAAATATTGTTGTAACGATAATGAGTGTATCTGCAATAATTGGTTATTTAATAACAGGCGTTTTTGCTGATAAGGTCGGTAGAAAACCATTGTTTTACATCTATACTATATTAACGCCAATAGCAATTTTTATTGTTATTATTGGAGTTCAATCACCAGATTTAGCATTAATTGCAGCGTGTATAGGTGCAGGATTAGCAACAATAACATTTTATGGATTAGGAATCGTAAATCGTTTGGTTTCAATCGAAATACTTCCAACCGACATCAGAGGGACAGGAACAGGATGGAGATCAATAATCTCAGCTATAGGTATTACTTGTGGATTACTATTAAATTCGATCTTAAATTTGATTTTTGGTTTAGGAATATCGTTTTTGATAATAAGCCTTCTGTTATTAATCAACATCCCAATAATTTATCGTTATATCAAAGAAACTAAGGGAATTGAATTAGAAACCGTTTAAAAAATTATAAAAATTTTATATATCTTTTTATATTTTATTTGATTTTTATTTAATGGGTAATTTATGACTGATGAAATTAAACCAGTTAAGGAGATTATCAAAAAAATTAAGAGAAAATATGATAGTGATCCCGAAGGTTGGAGGGTCACGGGGTGCAATGATAAACATGGAAATCTAGATACCTTAATAACACACCCTCCAAATACTTTTTGGTTAAAATCAAAAGCAATTAATCCTTTTTCAGCGATCTCTTATGGATCTGTAGTCCGACATCTTGATGATGAGATCAATAAAGAAATAGGTAAAAAATTAACACCTGATGAAATGTTGAGATTATTTGGGTTTATTGTACCTGTATCTTCAAATAATGCGATAATCACCTCTGGTATAGAAAGATTCTCTCAACAAAAGGGCAAATTTTTAAAAGAAAAAATTACTGAGAAAAAAAAGAATCTAGCTCAATCATTAGCTAGAAAAGTAGATGGGGAATTTTCAAAAAGATACCCCCAGCGGAAAAATCTTTATATTTAGATTTTATCTTTTAAAATTTGAAGTTCTTCTTTTGATTTAATTATTGGCATTGAAGCTGAATAGTTAGTTGATTTAGCAATTAATTCTTCAATAATTGTTTTTATTTTTTCCTCTCCAGATTTGTCCTTTATGGAAATGATATACTCTTTTATTTTATTAACATTTAAATCTTCAACATAGTGGCTTAAACCTTTCTCAATTTCCTCGCAAAGGAATTGAAATGAAAGTTCCGCTGCCATTTCTCGTGTTTCCAAATTATCTTTCTCTCCCTCGAACATATAAGAAATTTCTTTCCATCTTTTTCCCTCAGCATCTAAAGGAACGAGTCCATAAATATAATCACTTGTATAAACAATAAAGGGAGTTCTGATATCAAATGCAGTATCTAAAATTTCTAATATCTTTTTACCCATTTTTAGCACCAATAATCTTATGCTATTAAATTAAGTTTTAATTTAAATATTTAATCAAAATTTTATTTTAAATTTTTTTTTGATTTTTAATCTCTTATAATATTTGTTAAAAATCAGTAATATAATATTAACTAACTAAATTGAAAAAAAATCAATATAATCGAAAAAATATTTTTTAATCAAAATTAAATTTTAATTGATATGGAATAAAAACTGTAAATATATTGAAAGATTTATTAGAAAAATCATTATATTAAAATTCATTCATTGGATTAATTATATTTCAATTAAATAGCGAATAATTTATGAGAAAAATAATTATCAATAAAACGATACATGAAATTCAAAATTGGATACGAGATTATGTAAAAAACGCAAACGCTGATGGAGTTATTGTTTGTGTTAGTGGAGGAGTTGATAGCGCCGTTATCTTAGCATTATGCGTTAATGCTTTAGGTAAAAAAAAAATAACAGCTTTAATTTTACCATGTCAAAGTCAGCCTCAAGATGAAATAGATGCAAAACTAGTATTGGATATGTTTGAAGTTAAATATTATCGTATTGATTTGACTCCAATTTATTTGGAATTCCTTAAAGTAACAGGAAAAGAAATTAAGGGAAATTTGCTTTCTAAAGCCAATATCAAACCAAGATTAAGAATGATAACTGCCTATTATATTGGCCAATCATTAGAAAATCATTTAGTTGTTGGAACAGGGAATAGAACCGAAGACGCTATAGGATATTTTACAAAATATGGTGATGGTGGCGTTGATTTTCTTCCAATTGGTGATTTATATAAATGTGAAGTAAGAAAATTAGCGAAAAAATTAAAAATCCCTGAAGTAATCATTAATAAACCTCCATCAGCTGGTTTGTGGGAGGGACAGACAGATGAAGGAGAAATAGGTTTTACATATGATGAATTGGATGAAATAGTCTATAAGATTGATCACAATAAGGATTTAAGCGATATTGACCAAGATAAATTATTAAAAGTTCAGAAAATGATGAAGGCTTCAGAACATAAAATAAAAGAAATTCCGAAATTTATTATTAAAAAATAATTTATAATCCTTGTATTACTTTTCTAATCTCATTAATTTTAGAAGTAATTTTTCCCATATGAGCTCTAATTTTATCCATCTCCCGTTTATATGCAAGATCATCTAATTCCCCTTTTTTATACTTTGTCTCTGACTCTTTTTGAGTTTTTTCGATTGAATATCTCTTTCCCTCAAGAACAATTAAATCTTGATATAATTTATCCTTATTAAACGTGAAAGAGCCTTCTTGTGATTTTTGTGTGCTAATAATACTTCCAGAAGTTAAAGTTTCTTGAGTAGATTCTATAACTTTTTTTTGTCCTTTTTGTTTAGATTTCGTTTCTAAACTACTTGTACTTGAAAATACATTATACAATTTTTTAGAACTTATTCTCTTTTGTTCTTCCGTTTGATCTCCAGTTGTACTCGATATATTCAGCTCTTCTAATTTCACTGGAGTAATTTTTGGTTTTTTCGGAATTGGAGTGGTTTCTCCCTCTGGTATATTAGATATTTTCATTTTTTTGGCTGAACTTGGCTCGGTTTTAGATATTGTATCTGAAAAAGGTAAAACTTTTACCTTTTCTTCTTCTTCTTTCGGTGTTACTTCAATCTCCTCGGCGAAAACATGTGTAATTTTAGGTTTTTTTGTTAAAACTGGTTCTTCAGTGGATTGAATAACTGATTCTCCACCAATTTTAATTTTTTTTTTAGGGAGAGAAGTAAAATGTGATTTTTTGGACGATACAATTCCTATCTTTGGTTTCTCATCTAGAATCGGGGCTATTTCTATTTTTGGAGCTTTTATTTTTTGTAATTCTTTCGTTTCTATTTTTTCTTCCTTCCTAGGAGCTGATTCTTTTTTACGTTGTATAAGTGGAGCACCAATTTTAGGGATAATAACTTTTGGAGGCTGAAGTCTTGATTTTTTTTTGGGTTTTAATGGAAATTCAGGTGGTGCTCTAGTACTTGGTTTTTTTTTAACATCTTTTATTTCTCTATCTTTTTCTCCTAGTTTTTTTTCTAAATCTGAAATATAATTTTTTAATTTTGAAATTTCTCCCTTAAAATCATCTGATACTTGAGAAATTGTTTCTTTAATATCAAATTCTGGTGTGGTTTCGGTTTCTTCATCAGATTCTTGAATAAATTCTTCTATTTTCTTTTTAATCTCTGATTTTTCCCTATATTCGATAAGATTTTTAATATTTTCAGTAAGTCCATTTACTTCTTTGAACCACAAATCAAGTGTGTCCCAATTTTCAATTATTTTCAAGGTATCTTGTATTAAATCTTCTTTATCTTCAAAACCAGATATATTATTTAAAAGTTGCCTTAAAAGGTTTAAAAGATATTCCTTAGCTTCAATTTCCTCATCTGGAGTTGGGTCTTTTTCAAATAATTTTATAAATATCTCTTTTATTTGTTTAATCGCTTCAGTATATTTTTCTTGAGCCACACAATCAACTTGGGGTACTTAATAAAATAAATAGATTCTTTAAAATTTCTAATTTAAATTACTTTTTTCTAAATAATCTTATAATATTATAAATATTTATTTTTTACCTATAAAGCGGATTTTTTTATATTATTGGTCTTTAATTTTTTCCTATTAATGATTTTATTTTCTTTACTTCAAATTAATATCTTTTTTAAATATTTTCTGTTTATAAATCTATAAATAACTTTATATAAATTAATTGAAAAATATATTTTGATTTCAATGTCAAAAGAAAAAAATACATTAGATATTATAGATGGAACTCTTGAAGCCGTTAAAAATATTTTTACCCAATTTACAGATGTATTGAAAACAGCGAAAAATGAATTAATAACTCTTGAAAAGGACAAATCTCTATTAAGCAATGATAAACAGCAATTAGAAGGGGAAAAGGATCAATTAGAAGAAGAAAAAATCAAATTAGAATCTGTAAAAAAAAAATTAGAGCAAGACAAAATCCAATTAGAACAAGATAAAAAGAAATCAGAAGAAGAGACAAAACGATTAGAAGAAGAAAAACAAGAAAGAGATCTAAAAATAGGTATACTCACAGAAGAACAATTGAAATTATTGGATGAATATGAAAAATTAAAAGTAGAATTGAAAAAATTTGCAAAAGTAGCTGAAGAACACGAAGAAGCTGAATTTAATTTTGAAAGAATTAAGGCCTTATTGTCTATCTATAGGGTGTTATTAGAAGAAATATGGCAGGGCCAACCCCATTTCCGAATTCTGTTGACACTTCACGGTGATAAGGAAGAGATGCTCAGAGAAGAAATAAAAACAACTACAGGTATATCAGGAGCTATGGTTTTGAGAGCCATTCATGAATTAGCAAATGTTCATCTATTAGAATATGATGAAGATAAGGGTATGGTTAAATTAAAAAAAAGAATGTTTGAAAAAAAAGCATTAAAAGAAAAGAAATAGATTGTAATATTCTTTATCTTAAAAATCATAAAATTAAAAAAAATTGCTTTTTTATTTCTATTAGTATTAAATTAAAAAGGATATTCTAAATGAGTAAAAAGTCGAAAGAAGAAAAATGGGCTATCGCTCACATATTAAGTTCCTATAACAATACTATTATTACAGTTACCGATTTATCAGGTGCTGAGACATTTGCAAAATGTTCTGGAGGGATGGTAGTTAAAACTTCAAGGGAAGAGAGTTCTCCGTATAGTGCTATGCAATCGGGTTTTAGAGTTTCCCGAGAGTTAAAGGATAAAGGTATTTATGGAGTTCATATTAAAGTACGTGGACCTGGAGGACATAAAGCCCAAACACCTGGACCCGGAGCTCAAGCTGCTATTCGTGCATTGGCACGGGCTGGTTTAAGAATAGGCAGAATAGAAGAAGTCACACCAAAGTCCCATGATGGAAGTAGAAGAAAAGGAGGACATAGAGGAAGGCGTGTATAGCCATCTCCTCTACGTTTTAATTAAACACCAAGTTCTAATTTTATTTCTTAAATAAGGAATTATCTTATTTTTTATATTTATTATATTAAATACCAATTTAAAAATTGAAGTGGTTTATTGTTATTATGATTCTTTCGGAAGAAATCCAAAATTTTTTATTAGATAATGCGGTGGAGCGATTTCTAAGATACGTAAAAATTTGGACTACATCAGATGAGAATACGGAAACTATACCATCTACTCAAGGGCAAATAGAATTTGGTAAATTATTAAAAGAAGAATTAAAAAATCTAAATTTGGAGAATATCATTCAGGATGAGTTTGGATATATTTATGCAAACTTACCTCCAAGCCAAGGATTTGAAAATGTAAAAAAAATTGGTTTTATTGCACATTTGGATACCTCTCCTGCTGTAAGTGGTAAAGATGTAAAACCTGTAATTCAAAAAAATTACAATGGAACAGTAATAAAATTTTCTCAAGACAATGATTTAGAATTAAATATCAATGATTCTCCGCAATTAGAAAAATATATTGGACTTGATATAATTACATCCCAAGGAGATACGTTATTAGGTGCTGATGATAAAGCTGGTATTGCTGAAATCATGGCAGCATGTGCTGCTTGGGATAAATTTCCTGAATTAAAACATGGACCTATTGTAGTTTGTTTTTTTCCAGATGAGGAACTTGGAAGAGGAACAAAAAAAGTAAATATTGAAAAAATACCGAAAATCTGTTATACATTAGATGGTTCTGAGATGGGAGAATTAGAAATTGAATGTTTTGATGCATGGAAAGCTTTAATAAAATTTAAAGGATTGAGTGTTCATCCGGGATATGCTAAAAATCTAATGTCTAACGCAATTCATATAGCTTGTCGATTCTTAAGCGAAATACCTGAATCAGAATCCCCCGAACATACTGAGGAGAGGGAAGGGTTTTATCATTTATCCAACTTAAAAGGAAAAGAAGAAGAAGCAACCGCAACTTTAATTATAAGAGATTTTGAAATAAAGAATAATAAAAGGCGGATGGATTATATCACAAGTCTGAAAAATGTCTATGAAATTCGGTATCTTGGCTTGAAGATTGAACTAAACTATGAACATCAATACGAGAATATGTATAATTACTTAAAGAAAGAACAAAAAATTATAGATTTAGCTGAGAAGGCGATGGAATTGGCAGGAATAGAAGTTAACATTCATTTAATTAGAGGTGGGACGGATGGCTCTCATTTGAGTGCTATGGGTATTCCAACTCCCAATATCTTTACTGGGGGTTTATTATTTCATTCTAAAAAAGAATTTATTCCAACTTTAGCCTTACAAAAAGCTGCTGAAGTTGTAATTCATTTGGCAGAATTATTTACAAAGGAATAGAAATTTAATTTTTAGTTTTTCTTTTTATTATATTAACGTTAAAATATTTTAACTTAACATAATTTGTATTTTTACTTAGAAAAAATAAAAAAATGAGAAGAAGATATAGATTAAATTCCCGATTTCAACTTCAGATATTTCTTTTTTTTAAATTGCTTATTTTATTAACTTCTTTTTCATTACTTTTTTAATTAAAAAGAACGAGAATATTCTCCTCTCGATCTATGTTGCACAGGTGCTTTTTCAGTTATTACTACATCAGTGGCTTGTGGACCCTTTTGTCCCTCTTCAATTGTGAACTCTACTTTATCTCCTTCATTTAATGTTTTAAATCTATTTTCTTCGGCTGAAATCGCAGTATAATGTACAAATACATCCTTTTCCTCCCCTCCATCTTCAAAAGTAATAAAACCATAGCCTTTTCGGCTATTAAACCACTTTACAGTTCCATTTACCATTCTTAAAACCAAATATTAAATCTACTAACATTGTTCAAATTGAAACAATTAATAATTTGAAGAACTTAGTAATATTAAATACTTTGTTATTTTAATAAATTAGATTAATACATTATCTATTTTTTTTTTGGAAAAGAAATTTTAAAAATGAGTAGAATATTTAAAATTAGAAGTATCATAAAATTTTTACTGTTCACTTACTGGTTGTTCTTCTCTTCCCAAAAATGGACTAGAACTTACAAATTTGAGTGTCTCTGCTTCATCTTTTTTAACAAGATATGAAGGTGAATCAATTCTTTTGCCATTGACTTCAATATGTCTATGTGTAATGAATTGTCTTGCTTGATAAATTGAATTAGCAAGACCTTTTTTAAATACTAAAGTTTGAAGTCTTCTATTTAGAATATCATCAACAGTTATAAGTAAAAGATCTTCAAATTCAGCATTTTTTTCGATAATTCCCAAACGAATCAATTTATCCATTAAAACCCTTAATTCTTTTTTTTGTCTTTCTGGTGGTAAAGTTCTTATTTTTCTGGCAGTTCTTCTATAATTCCCTAATTGTGTTCGATGTTTCCAAAATTCTCTTTTATTTCGGAGTCCATATTCTCCTAAATATCTTAATTCTTCTTCAATTCTCTGTTTCTGGAAGGGGTGACTTGGTTTTTTATATTTTTTCTTTAATCTTCTTGGATCTCCCATTCATCTTCACTTTAGTATTAATATTTCTTTTCCATTTGTCGGCGAATTTTTTTACGAATGACACCCACAACTAAACCTTTACGACCTGTAGAGCGTGTTCTCTGCCCTCTAACCTTCAGACCGAACCCATGCCTATAGCCTTTCCAAGATCTAAGTCTTCGCATTCTTTCAATATCTCTTTTAACAGTTAATTCCAAACGAGGTCCTGTTATATGGAGATATTCACCAGTTCTTAAGTCTTTCTGTCTATTAACCATCCAATTGGGAATCCCATTTTTTATGGGGTCCTCAATTATTTCTTCGATTCTTTTAATATCTTTTTCAGAAATCAATCCTATTCTTATTGTTGGATCAATATTTGCAATTCTTAAGACTGCTTGCGAAAATCTTAGTCCAACACCTTTAATTTTCACTAATCCAAATTGGATCGGCAATGTACCATCTATATTAGTACGTAGTATTCTAATAATCTCTTTGAAAGTTTTTTGCTTTATTATAGTTTCTTGTGCCATTATATTATTAAATATAATAAGGAGATAATTATTAATTTTATGATTAAGGTTATTTTTAATTTCCCTAGTTTTTAATTAAAATTTAATTCTATTTGACTATTTTTGCTATATAGCAATAGAATATGGGTGTAACCCCACACTCTCTA
>JAHLWE010000515.1 GCA_019058135.1 Promethearchaeota archaeon
GTCATATACCCAACTTTTTGCCCCTTTTGCAAGCCATTGGTCGGAATGTTCATGTATCCAATCTTTCGCACGCCAAAATAGTCCTTTCTTGGGATCTATCCATTTTAAAGTGTGTGGATGGGTAGTAAACATACCTTTTGGTCCCACCTCCTTTATCACATCTAAAGCTATATGATCATCGTCAAACCTGAGAATATCCTTATCTAATGCAAAAAGTGAAGCTCTTACCAAACCTAAAAGGGTTTCGCCAATCGCAATTGTTTCCCACATGAATGCTTGAGGGGTAGTCCCAAATTGTACGATGTTTCCCCCTAATAAGGTATTAATTAAAACTGACGAATACCATGCCGTAGCAGCTTCGTCTAAAGATGTTGTTAAGCAATAAGAACATTGAGAAACCACAAGATTATAGAGGTCTTGATAAAGTTGCATTCCCATTGCATGAATATATCTAGCAGAGGGAATACCTGCTAATTGGCCAGTATAAGGATCCGTCATGGTTGTCATCGGCCAAGGACATGCTGCCGTTCCTGGATCCAAATGTTGAGAAACTGCCATACAATAATGGGTACACGCTACAGCAAGTGTAACGCAAGCAAGGGCAGTTGCTGGCGCGGTAAATGGTTATATACCACCCCAATAAGGAAATGTGGGCAAATGATACTTTGCACTACCGACTGCTGCCCAAAAATTTTGTCGTGTGCTGGTTAATGGGCCAATACAGGTCGGTAATCCTGCTATTATTGGTCGTTTAGCTAATTCATCAAAACCGCCTTGCACTTCGGCAGCTAATTTTCCAACGTAATCCCATTCAAGAAGACCACCTTCAGTGATTGCTGTCGGACCACCATGTTTTGTTGAATACTTCATTTTATTATATAATGTATGGAGTTCTGCAGGAAGACCTTGTTGTGTCTTCTTGACATCTTCTACTAGGGTACCAAAAAATCCCTCATATGCATCTGAACCATCAACCATTTTAAATGCTCTAATTACATCTGCTTCTCCTGGTATTCGAGAATTCCATTGATTAGTCTTTTCATCCCATTCATAAATTTTTGTAGATCCACTTGTAATTAACGCATAAAAGTCTCTTTGGGCACTGGTCACATGCAAATCTTTATTAGGATCTCTTCCCGCAAGAATATAGGATCTTGGCACTTTGGCAATCATCTCTCTGATCCAATATTCCGGAAATTTAACAATAAGTTCCTTCTCATCAATCTCCACGGGAGTATCTTTAAGATATTCAACACAATCTTTATCATCGATATGAACGCCCATTTCACTCAAGATATTATAAGCAGCGTTATCTATAATTTCTAATTCTTCTTTAGTGAAAATCCTCCACATTCTTTTTAATCCTGGGAATTTTACTTTTTCTCCTTCTCTCATTTATATTCACTCATTTTAATTTTCATTTCAATTATTTATAACAAAAAATTATCTATTATTAGTACTCATAATGTTATAATAACTATTGTGCTTGACTTGTTGGGTTCATAAGACAATAGCAGGGAACCTTAATTTTAATAGGATAATTTATTACAATAAGAAGTTAGATCTTCAAATTTTATCATGAATTCTCCATATATCTTTTCTAAATATCCTTCTACTGCTTCTATTACACCATCTTATAAACTGTTTGGTGATTGCTAACCTTTTAAATTACTATAAAGTTCTACTCTAGAATATTGTTCTTCTCTATATTCAATATTCCGTTTTGATTCAGATCTCAGGTTTTAAATAAGAGATTATTATAATCTCAAAAAAATTACATCGGATCTCAAATTAAGCCTTTTAGAACGTATCTTTTAGAATATTATTTCTAAAATTGAATTCAAAATGCTTTATAAAAAAATGAAACAATATTAAAGATTTTAATTCTTGAGTCCGATAATTCTATTATAATGGTTTAATAGTTTTAATGAACCGGAGAGAAATAAAGATCCATTCATGTATCCTTCCAACTCATTAAAACATTTTCTATAATAGTTTAGTAAACTCTCTCCATTATTAAAGCGTAGTTTAATATCAGGATCCTCAACTGTGCCTTCAATAATTTGCAATTTTCCCTCTTTAATTATAACCGACCAAGTTCCTCCATTTTCCCCTTGAATTTCATATTGGATAATGATTTTTCTTCTTAGTTTGGCAGCAAGTTCGTCATTAAATCCTTTCTTTATAAGTTTATTGTAGATACCGGGAGTTATATTCGGTTGGTTTTACTGTCTCAACGCTTTTAAGCTTAATTCCATTGACAGAATTCAACCAATTCATTTGTTCTATTTCATAGGAATAAAGTTTTAACTCAATTTCGGTTTTGAACTGTGTTTGTTTTAATCGTGAAAGAGGATTCTTATGAATTCTTACCTCTTTAAGATTGGATAAATTATCTATGTTCTCTAAAACAGAAACTGAATTATGACCTATAACTAAAATTTCCAAATTAATTAATTGGTCAAGTCCCTGAATTCGATCAATAAAATTTTTCTCGAGGTTCAAATATGTTAGATTCTTAAGATTATCGAGCCCTCTGATTTCTTTGATGGAATTATTAACTAAATATAATCTTTTAAGATTTGTTAAATTTTCAAGTCCTTTAATTTCCTTGATATAATTGTTGGATAAATTTAGAATTCTGAGATTTTCTAAAGAGTGAAGTCCCTTTATTTCGGTTATTTGATTACCCATATTATAACTTAAATCACCAAATTTGAGCAGTTCTAGTCTTTTAAGGGAGTTCAATCCATCTATTTCTCTCAAGTTATTGCCCGAAAGATCCAATATTTTTAAAAATGTCATGATTTCAATTCCATA
>JAHLWE010000005.1 GCA_019058135.1 Promethearchaeota archaeon
CCTTAAAAAAGAAAAAGCATTAGTAAAAAGATTTCTAGACTATTTAAAAGAAGATGATAAAGAGATTGTTGAAAATATACTATTTTTTTTAAATTATTTTGCTGAAAATGAACCGGATATTATTGAAAATAATAGCGATTTAATTTTAAATTTATTCCATACAGAGACGGATATTAATAAAATAAATATACTTTTAGAAATTATTGATAAGTTTAAACTCAGAAGTCTTTCAGTAATAATAAGAATTAGAGATATATTACAATTTTTAATTCAAACCTATGACAATGAATATATATTAAAGAAAGCAATTGAAATTCTCTCAAAATTTATTTCTGAAGTAAAAAATATTGAATACTCTAAAAAAAAAAAGAAAAATATATTAGAAATAATTGCAAAGAAAATTCTACTGAAAAGATATAATTTAATCATTAAAAATGGAAATCTAGAAAATATAATTAATGATTTCAAAAAAAAAATAAAAAATACAATAAAAAATGAGAATATATATTATTGCTACATAAAGAATAAAGAGAAACTATTTTTTATCGAATTTGAAAAATCTAAAATCTTACACTTTTTAGAAAATAAACGGGTATCTCTTAAGGAGTTACAAGAAGTCTTATCTGAAGTAATCGAAAACACTTCACAATTAAAGTTATTTCTGTTAAATTTGATTCAATTTAAATTAATAAACGGATATGTTTCTGAGTTTTATTTTTACTCTTATGGTTATGTCAAAAAAGATATATCTACCAAAATTGTGAATCAAGGTTTTATAGATTTAACTGAGTATAAGCATATTGAACCCAATTTTATTGAATTAATTCTTGAGGCTATAAAATCTGAATTAAAGTATACATTATTATATAATAAATCTAAGAAGGTTGTTTACTCTCTCAAAAAGATTATTAAAGATATTTCTCATATAGCCTCAAAAGAAAGTGTTATAGATCTGAAACAGTATCACGGATTATTTGATGATAATAATTTTCTAAAAATTATAAAGAAACTTCCAAAAGGTTATTTGACAGATTATCATATAAGAACAATTTGGTTAACTAATGTTGGAAAAACAAAAATAGTAAATGAATTTGAGAACTCTAAAAAAATCGGTTTTTTTGATAAGAAGAAGATTAGTGAAAAATTAAGTATGCCTGAAATTCTTCTTGATTCATTTATCAATTCAATTTTAAATTCACAATTAGGTTTTTGGGATAAATTTCAAGAAATTTTCTATTATTCTAAATATATTCAAGACCAAATAGATAAATTTAGAAATATTACCGATGAAAAGATAAAAAATCAAAAAATCAATTCTTTAGCATGGAAGTTAAATATAGATCAGGATCAAATCCAATTGAAAATTGATGAAGAAATCCAAAAATTTGGTGAAATAATTAGAAGTAAAGGAGAAATAAGTATTATGGAATATATGGATAAAATGGGGATGGATTCTAAAAAATTTTTTAATTTTATTAACAGTCTAAATATTACTTATTTTAAAAAAGGCGATATACTTTATTTAAATGAGGATAGAATATTAGATATAAAAAATAAAGTTAGAAAACAGATAAAACTTCAATCGAAATCTCAATCTCAAATATTTTTAGGGAATTTTAATATAAAATTATCAATCATCAAAGAAATTATTGAAGATTTAGAAAAATCAGAGAATTTAAAAGGTATTTTTTGTGTAGAAGGGAATCAAATAATTTTTTATACTAAGAAGGGAATTAATAACAAAATTCTGGAATCTTCCGATATTTTCTTTATAGAGGAATTATTTCCTGGGAAAAAATTGACTGATGATGAGTATATATTGATTGAGAATATTATAAAATCTCTGATTAAAAATAAAACTCTTATTGGAACATATGATGAATCGAATCGCAATTTTATAAGTTCTGATATTGAATTTTCAACAAGTTATAATGATGCTATTAACCAATTCGTAAATTTAATTGAATATTATTGCTCTATATTTGAAAGGACATTTGAATCTATGAGGAGTATATTAATAAAAGATAATGAGATAATTAGACCAGCTGAAATTACTTTATTACAAAATTCATTTGATGAAATAATAAAATCTTATGTACATTGGCGCTCTCAAATAAGTGTAATGAAATCTAAACAGACATCTATTTTTTTGAAACAACAAAGCATATATTCAAAAAAAGAATTTGAACTTTTATCTGAAGAGGAGAAAAATGAAATTAAAAATTTCAAAGAAGAACAACGGATTAAAGAGGCAGAAGATATGTTTAATGCGTGGGTAAAATTATTTAAAGAATTAGAATTAAATTATGGAAAATTAATATTTTATCAAAAAAAAATGTTAATTAATCCAGATGATAAGAAAATTAGAAAAGAATTGAAAGAACTCTACGATTTTCTTGATTTGAAATAAATTTATTTATATAAATTTAGTATTAGTTTATAAAATTAATCAAATCTGAGATTTTATTCAAAATAATATCTGGTTTAATTTCTGATTTTTCAATCATTTCTCGTGTAGTTTCTCCCGATAATACACAAATAGTAGATACTCCAGCCTTTATTCCCATTTTTATATCTGTATATAACCGATCTCCAACAATTACTGCATCATTTGGAGAAATTCTTAACTCTCGTAATTTAAATAGAAGCATTTCTTTATTGGGTTTTCCAAAAATTTTTGGTTTCTTTCCAGTTGCCTCATATAGCAGAGAAATTATTGCTCCTGCATCAGGGATATATCCTTTTTTTGTAGGACATACTTTATCAGGATGAGTAGCGATAAAAGGAATGTTATTTTGTAAGAAGTATGAAGCTTTTACTAATTTCTCATATGTAAGTTCTTTATCGAAACCTAAAACAACAATTTCTGGATCCTTATCCGTAATTTCAAATCCTTTTTCAATAAATTCGGATTGTAATGATTTTGTGCCAAGAAGAAATATTTTTTTAACATTTTCTTTTTTTAAAAAATAAATCGTTGGATGTGTTGAAATAATAACATCTTCAATATTTACATCTAAACCTAACTTATTTAATTTTAGAACATATTCTTTGGTAGAAATACTTGAATTATTTGATAGAAAAAAGAATCTCTTATTGAAGATTTTCATTAATTTTATTAATTCTTGAACTCCTTCAAATAAAATATCTTCTAAATAAAGAGTACCGTCTAAATCAAAAAAAAATACCTTCTTTTTTCTCAAAAACTCTAAATTTGTACTGAAATTGTTTTTTTTTATCATTTATGTATATTAAATTCTTTTCACTTATATAGACTTACAAGGAAATTTTCAAAATTTTATAATTAAACAACTATAAAAATCTAAAAAGTAGAATTTTCTTATTCTGGGTCTTATTAAGATTGATATAATTTTTACTTTAGATAAATCAATATTTGTACTATTAAAAATTTCAATTAGTCTTTTTATAATCATATAAAATTTTTAAAATTTTTTCCAATATTTATTTTTCTTGTTTATTTTAAGAATATTAAAAATAATTATAACTAATTTTAAATAAAAGTTAATTTCCAATATTCAATAAAGAAATTCATCATTTTAATATGGCTATTTATCGAATAATGATTTTCATCTTACGGCATCATATGTGGAGGTGGGGTTTTTAAACAAAATCCACATTTACCAAATGAAGAAATTGTTTGATCCCAACAATGTTTATGATATAATCTTTCACAATACGGACATTCCGTTCGACATTGATTACCATCAGCAGATGCAATAGATAATTTACAGGCACCGTCTGGACATTGAATTTGATGACAAATTACACATGAAATAACCGATACTTCAAAAATCTTTTTAGATATTGCGTTAAATAAATCAATCAGATATGTAAAAGGAGTCCAGTCATCAAAAAATTGCTGAATAGATGCTTCAAGTTTCTTTTTTATTGGCTCATGGCTCTCATCTTCAAATTCATTTAATACTTTAAGTTCGGGAGGATTCATAGGATAATTTGGGGGTAAAACTGCTTGAAATTCAAAAATTATATTCTCGGTTTTCATTTTACCTTTCATTTTCAGATTAATTGTATTTGTGAAAGCGTCAAATTGAAGCTCATCAATGCCACCTTTTAACAAATTAATCTCAAAATTTACTCTCGAATTTTTATCAACTAACCAAGATATTTCTCTTAAAATATCCACTACTTCTGATTGTTTAGGTATCCAACTCTTGATTGAGTCTAACTTAGAAGGAGAGGTTTGTATTAAACTATTTAATTCTGGACTATAATGTAAAACGGGTGTATTTGGATATTTGCTAATATCTATCTCTAAATTATATTCTTTAAATCCATAGGTAAGTAAATGAACATTCAACTTTGAAATATTTCCCTCTATTGATTCAGATTGATATTCTCCTGATATTTTTTTGCATTGAACTTCAATATCTTTTATAAAAAATAATTTACTTTCGATTTCTCTTATTAACACTGCAATATGAGGAGGTGATTTTGAGTTCCATTTTTTAAGCAAATCAAGTTCTTTCTCTGGCTCTCCCAAAAGATTAATTATTTTTTCTGGAAATGTAACAATGGGTTTTTTGGGGTAGTCATTAAAATCAATCCCGATGATGAATGTTTTTTCTAAAGTAATTGTCAGATATACGTCGATATCTGCTTTATTTTTACCTTTTTGAACAATTGGATATTCCATTTGGATTAATCCTAATTCTGTAGTGACTTCTAAAGGCATAGTAAATGTTTCTTCAGTAAAAGATTGCGTTTCTGGTTTTGGGGGTTGAAATGATTCTTCTTTCGGTTTTTCTTCTTCATAATAGTCAGGAGTAATGAATGAGTCTTGCTGAAGAGAAAGTTCTTCTGCAGGATATTTGGAATAATCTGGAGTAATATACTCTTCTGATTTCTGGGATTCTTCGTTAAACTTCTGTTCTAAAACAGATTGTTCAACAGGGGGTTGAATGGGAGCTAAATCTTCTTCAATTTTTGCTGTTCCACTTAAAGAACTTTGAATTTTTCCTTTTAATTCTTTTATTATATCAACAACTCTTAAATCAGGAGTCCAATTTTTCATTTTATCAAGATTTATATCTCCTAATAAATCTTTTATTTCTTGATGAAGTATTATTTGAGGAGGGGCATGAGGAAATGTTTCATCAAATTTCACCTCTATAATGAATTTTTGTTCAGAGGTTTCATATACTGCTCCATACAAATGAGCAATATTTCCAGATACCATCCAAAAAGAAAATTGTGATGCAATAATTTGAGCTTCTTTTAAAATTCTCTGCTTTTCCATAATTTATCATTAATCCCTAAATAAAGATCTCTAATATATAATAAAATTATGCTTATTTCAACTTCAATATATATAATATCCCTAATTATTCAATTATTTTTCTAATAATCAAATATTTTTGAGAATTTTATTTTTTATGATCTACAAAAATATTAAAGATAATCAATTTTTGGAGAAACATAATTCAAATTAAAAAAGCTAGAATTTTTTAACTTAATTTAAGAACTTTAGATTTAGTAATCATATTCTAATAAGATAAATCTAATCTCAATTTTAATTGATTTTGCTAAAAAATTTAAATTTTTTATTTAATCTTCTCTTGTTCTTTTTTTAAGAGATTCCCAGCTTTTAATCCTTTTTTTGTAAGTTGTATGGTGTTTCTACTTCTTCCCGTAGGATGTTTAACAATAAAACCATTAGAAAATAAAATTCGAATTGATTTTTTAATATATTTGTCTGGTACATTCCTTATTCTTCTTTTAATAGCTTCTATTGGTACATGTGAACGCAAACTAAAATTATTTGCATCACAACAAACGAGCAAAATTGACTTTTCAAATGTATTTAAATCATCTAATTCTTTCATTTGACTAAATAAAAAGATTTTATTCTTAATAATTTAATCTTTTCTTAATTCATAAAGTTATTGACCCAAATAAAATATTTTGTTTCGATAGAAAATTATATATATGAATACTTTAATATTATACTTAGAATTTTTAAATATTAAAATTTATTTTTATTTAATTTTTTAAGAAAGTGATATCATGTTAAAAATGGCAAATATAGTTCGAAGTAAAAAAGCATTAGAAAATAAATATTTTTTATATGAAATTATTGATAAGAATTCAGGACTCACTATTTATGATTTAACAAAAAAAGTTGGATGGTCGGCAGGAAAAATTAATTATTATATTAAAAAATTACTTAAAGATGGAATGATAAAAAATACTATTAGTATTGTTAATGGCAGAACCCATAAGTCTTATTTTTCCAAATCAATCAACGAATTTATTAATTGGAACAAAATAACTAATTTAAAAAAACCTATAAAAAAGTAAATCAATTTTTTAATATTCAATTCTACCAAAAGTGGCAGATCTGATAAGAGGTAACTTTTGGCATAAAAATTTACTTAAAAAAATTACAAATCTCTATGTTTTTTCATAAAATTTAAACCTTCATCTAAATTTAAAACCTTGAATTTATTTCCCAATATTTTTTTAAGCTTGGATATATTGAGTGAAGCATTTTTTGGTCTAATGGCTTTTTGTTTAAAAAATTTAATTGGTTGGATTAAATTTTGTGAAAAATTAAAAATTTTAGCACATTTTAATGCGATTTCATATCGATTGAGAGCACAATCTCCAACAGTATGAATAATTTCTGATTTATTATGGTCAATTAAATGTAATAAAATTTCTGCTAAGTTATTTGCTAAAGTTGGAGAATTTATTTGATCAGTAATAATATTTATTTTATTACCATTTTCTAGATTATTTAATATCCAAGTTATGAAATTTTTCCTATACGGATACCAACCATACAAAACAGCAGTTCTGCAAATTATATAATCAATTCCTGTTTCTGTAATGCGTTTTTCACCTTCAAATTTCGTTTTCGCATAGTAGTTTAATGGCTTAGGGTCTTCAGTTTCTGAATAATCTCCTTTTTTGCCATCAAAAACAAAATCTGTTGAGAGGAATATTATTTTTGAATTTATTTTTTTGCATCCTAAAGCTACATTTTCAGTGCCAAGAATATTTAGATTATGAGCAAGTTTCTTCTTATCTTCGCATTCATCAACATTGGTATAGGCTGCAGTTAAAATAACAGTATTTGGGTTTATTTTTTTAATAGTCTCTATAGTTTTTTCCCTATTTGTTATGTCAATTCTCTTAAAATCAATCTCTTTTGGAATTGTATTATTTTGTATGTCTGAAGCAATTGGAATAAATTTATGGCTGTAATTTTCATTTTGAATATAGTGAATTAATTTACTTCCTAAGAACCCATTTGCTCCTATTATTAAAACTTTCTGCAAGATTTCTTAAAACCAATTTTTTATAAATAATTACAAGGTTTAACGGTACTTATACATTTTTTCATAATATTTGAGATATTCTTCATTGATTATATGTTCTAACCAATCTTGATTTTGTAAATACCATTGCACTGTATTTTTTAATCCATCTTCAATATTAGTTTTTGGTTCCCAAGATAACTCATTTTTAATTTTCTTAAAATTAATAGCGTATCTTAAATCATGCCCTGGTCTGTCTTTTACAAATTTTATTAGAGTTTCTGGTTTATTTAAAATCAATAAAAGATTTTTAACTAAATCTAAATTCGAAATTTCAGAATTGCCCCCAATATTATAGATCTCTCCAGGAATTCCATGCTTTAAAACTAAAAATATTGCTTCACAATGATCTTCTACAAAAATCCAATCTCTTATATTTTGTCCAGTTCCATAAATTGGTAATTCTTGATTATTCATCGCGTTGTTGATCATTAAAGGTATTAATTTTTCAGGAAATTGATAAGGACCGTAATTATTTGAACAACGGGTGATATTGACTGGTAAATTGAAAGTTTTAAAATATGAACGGACGATTAAATCTGCCGATGCTTTACTTGCAGAATAAGGACTATTTGGTTTTAGTGGTAAGTCTTCAGTAAAAGCAGGATCTTTAAAATTTAACGATCCATAGACTTCATCGGTCGAGATTTGGATAAATTTTTTAATTTTTAATTTTTTTGCTACGTTCAATAAAGATTGAGTTCCTAAGATATTTGTTTTTATGAAAATATCCGGATTATCAATAGACCTGTCTACATGTGTTTCTGCCGCAAAATTTACAATATAATCGATATTTTCATTCTTTACGACTTTTAGAATATGATTAAAATCACAAATATCGCATTTATAAAATTTATATATTTTCTCATCAAAACCTTCAAATTCTATTAGATTTTCGGGATTTCCGGCATATGTTAAATAATCTACATTAATAACTTTATAATTTTTATGAGTTTTTAATAGGTAATGTATAAAATTACTTCCAATAAAGCCCATGCCTCCAGAAACTAAAATCGATTCCATTTTTCCTTTCTCCCAGTAATAAAATTTCTAACCCATTTTAATTTCCCAATCATAACCTATTTCTTTTGCATCGTATGGTAATCGATATTCATCTGGAGTATCA
>JAHLWE010000516.1 GCA_019058135.1 Promethearchaeota archaeon
ATTATTCTTTTTTTATATCTTTATAATATTTTAACAGCATTGCATAGCCCCGAACTGCTCGTTCAACTTCATTTTCAAAAACAGGGATCTTTAATTCAGTCGCAATATCAACAACTCGTTTTGCACCTTCTTGTTCCGCTTGGATTAACAAAGTGATTATTGGTTTATTCGGGAATTTTTCTTTTATTTTGGAAAAAATATAGAAATCGAATTCAATTTCTTGAAAAAATTCTAGAGCTAAAATTAAACCATCAACATCATCATCATTTAATAAAATTTCACTTCCTAAATAATAAATTGTACAAATTTCAGTTCCTATAAACTTCTTTGGGGGCCAATAATCCACTGGATTGCCATATTCACAAGTCGATCCACCAATTTTCATTGATATTAAATCTTGACTCACTTGCGAAGGTTTTGCCAAACTGAGACCCTGTTTTCTCATTTCTCTAACAATTAATAAGATTGCACCTGAAGATGGTCCTATAATTCCTAATTTATTTCCACCTGGTTTTGGAAGCCAGAGAAATAATTTTGAGAATTCAAAAAGTTCAATATAATTTTGAACTGCTAGACCCCCAGCTGTTTTCAATGATTCTTCTGCAACAGTATCTTTTCCGACATAAAAAAATAGAATTGGTTTAATTGGTGCAATTTTTGATACTGCATCAATTGATGTTTGATCGATTTGTCTTAAAAAAAGAGCAATAACTCTTGTTGTCTCGTCTTTTTCTAGATAAAATAGCGTATCTGCAATGTCAATTTTATATCCTTCACCAAGATGTATTACTTTTGAAATGGGTAAATTTTGAGATGGACTCCACCACCCTAATCCCCCTGCGAGCCCTCCTGATTCGATAATTATGCTAACTCCATATTTTAATCCACGATTTTTTTGAAGAATATGACGTCTAACTGGAATAATCGAAGTTGTAAAATTATCAATATAATTCATGACACCAATCATAGAGGGACCCATATATCTAATATCATATTTGTTACAAGTTTCTCCCAATTCTTGAATTACCTTCCCATTTATGCTTTTTTCCCCTAATTCTGATTCAATCATTACATTTTTTATACCAAATTTTCCCAATTCTTCGAATAAATCTTTTAAATTATTTCTTAGCATAATTATTGCTAATTCTGGAACTTCAGGCAGTGACGAGAGATCATTATAAGATCGGATACCCAAAAGCTCATCTGTATTTGGATTAATTATGTAAATATCCCCCCTAAATCTGATATCTAATAAGTTCCTTAAAACTGTTTGGTTAAATGTAAATTCTTTTCTTGAAGCGCCAATTATTACTAAAGATTTAGGGTTAAAGAAAGGTTTTAAATTCATTTCTTTCAATTTACTAAAATTTATCAGAAATTCAAATATTTAGTTTTATTTATACTTAAATAGAATTAATCATTAATATAAGATTTTAACCTAATAATTATAAATAAATTAAGGTAATTCAATCTTGGCTGGAAATCTATTATTAGGAATATTATTTGGATTATTTAATACCACTCAATTACATGTCGCAAAAGGAATGGAAAGATATGGAATTGAAATATTTTCTAGGAAGCAATCACTAAAAGAAAAAGGAAAAAAATCTTTAGTTTATACAATTGGTTTTATCCTCAATCAAACTATTTTCATTTGGCAAATAATTGGAAATGCGGTTTCAACCGCAACTGTGTTTAGTGCGGTATTTGGTATTGGTTTAATAGTTTTAATGATCTTTTCAAAAAAATATTTGAAAGAAGATATTCAAAAATTGGAATTGATGGGTGCAATCTTAATAATTATTGGGACCATATTTGTGGGTTATACCTTATTCGAATTAGAGTTATTTTATCAAGAAATGGAAATAGACCAAAGTAATATTAACTGGGCAAATTTTCTTATTATTATAATTTTTTTATTAATTTTATTCCCAGTAATTTTGATATTTTCCATTAAAACTTCTATAGCTATCTCTCTAATTTTTGGTTTAGTTGCTGGGGCTTGTGGGGGAATAGATAATACTCTAAAACATCTTGGAATGATAAAAGGTCTTTCTTTAGAAACATTTTTAAACCCAATCTTTCTATTATCTTTTCTTTCTGGTGGGTTTGCATTTTTAATAACTCAATGGGGTTTTGCTAAAAAAGCAAAGGCATCTAAATTGGTGCCTTCCTATAATTCTCTTTATATATTACTTCCAGTATTTTTAGAAGGTTTAATCATTGAAGGGACCATAATTACACCTTTACAACTGATATTCACCTTTATTATAATAATCGGTATAATTTTAATGAATATTCTTAAAGACGAACCAGAGATTACTAATATCAATAAAGACTAATCATGAATTTATCTAAACTAATTAATATTAAATGAAATGATTAATTAAAATTCAAAAGAAATTAAAATTAAGAAAATACTCAAAATGAAATTTTATATCAATTTTTAAGTGAATAAAAAATGGATGAAGCACAAATAAAGAAGAATGCTGAATTTCTAATTGAAAACCTTCCAAAAGTCGAAATTCCAGGCGAAGCAAAAATTCGATGTAAATACAGAAAAATGGTTGAGTTTGCGAAATGTTTTGGATATACCAATAAAAAATACATAGGATCTGAAGAAGAAATTATTGCTTGCCCCGGATTTGCCAACTCATATACAGTAAAAGCTTTTTATACTTTAATTCCTGCAGTAAAACTTGAACAAGATGGTAAAACGAGGGACATGCTTCTCAATCCAACAAAATTACTGCATGCATCAAATCAATATAATTGGGAAAATTGTTTTCCTATTAAACCAGGCGATGTGCTTATTGCAAAAGCTAAATATGATAAAGCATGGGTTAATGAAAGAATGGTATTATTCACTCAAATGCATTTGACTGTAACAAATCAAAATGATGAATTAGTTTGTAATATTACTTCTATAGGTGCAATAAGACCAGGAGGTTATTAAAAGTGCCGAGAATTTCTGATGTAAAGGTTGGACAAGTTATTTGTTTTGAGTTTGATCAAATAAATAGAGAATTATTGAGAAGATATGCAAAAGCCTCAGGAGATACAAATCCTATTCACACAACAGATGCTGTTGCGGAAAGAACCGGACTAAAAGGAGTTATTGCTCATGGATTATTTAGTTTCGGATTTTTAACCAAAATGTTAGATGAATTTGTTGGAGAAGAAGGGAAAATAATCGAAATTGGCATAAAAATGACTGCAATGGTACGCTGCGGGGACAATTTAATCACTGAAGCAGAAGTTACGAAAATTGAAGGTAAAAGAGTGTATTTAGATATTGAACAACGGACAATCACACCTATAGATATTAAAAAGGGTGGAGAGATTGTAAAACAATTCGAAGCTGGTGAGCGTGGGTATGTAACTGAAAGAGATATTGCTAGAGGTCTCATTAAAACTAAAGAAGTTGATGAGGGAACATTAACTTATAGAGAAAGGGTTGCAGCCCCAGGACATGCAATTATTGAATTAAATGAATAATAGTTATATTTTACTATTTTTTATTTATTATTTTTCTTTTTTTAAAAATATTAATCGCTTACATTTGTTCAAGAATGAGATTGAGTAGATAAATTTAAGTAGCTAAAGCAGCTTTCTTTTCCAGTTCAAATGGACTAATTATTTTTCTCTTCTTCTCATCGTAAAAAGATAATCCCGTTCTCTTCAAAATAGTATCATCAGCGTAATGTAGCAATACGGTTCGGCACTTGCAGGGCATCTTGATGTTTGCAATTCTTAATCGATCTTTTACCAAAGGTAAATCTTTAAAGTTACAACAAACTTCGCAAATGATCTTCCCCGCTCTTATCCGAGCAGCCTTTCCTATCGATTTCCCGAAGCTATTACGCATACCACTCTGGATCCTATCCGCACCAGCGAAGTTGAGTTGTCTGTTTTCTCTGATAACTTGGAAAGGTTTTACTCGAATTGTTAAATGATAATTTTGACGTCCTATACTTTTCTGAAGCTTACTATTAATTGTGATTCTTAACGCTTCTAAGGCGTAATGACTAATTTGCACATTTTTTTCCGCCTTTAGTCCAACAACAAGATCATATTCTTCTCTTTTCTTCTCCTTAAGATTCAATCCACCTTGAAAAAATCTTAGTTTTGAATCCGCTCCGCCTCGAGCATATTCGCGTCGATGAGACCTACTTCTTTTCCGCTGAAAGGCAGGTCCTTTAATTTTTGAATAGCAGTGCCATGGTCTTTTTGAAGCCATTAAAAATCACTTTCTAATATTACCAAATTGAAATAAAAAACCTTTCATAACTTATATTCTTTATTATCTTATGGTTTAAAGGAATGTGATTTAAATTTCAATAAAATTTCTTAAAAAATGAATGATTTTTTTAAATAATCATCAATTAATTTAAAATTTTTATAAAATAATATGCTTAAATTAAAAGAGATAATAGGGAAGAAAACGGAGCTTCTCTGTAAAGGAGTAAATCTTGATGATAGATTTATAGAGACATATAGGTCCGAAGGAATTCCTTTTGAAGAAGGAAGAAAAGGTGGAGCGGGTCCTTTAGGAGGGCAATATTTTGAATTTGATGATAATAAGACTATTGTAAATGTTCCACTATGGCATAATAGTAAAGAAACTAATTTTGTGTTAAAAAATGAGAAGGATGGTTATTTTGAAATATTTGATAAATCAAAAAATTCAATTTTCGCCAATTTAAAATTAGTTCCTTATCCAAATTATTATAATAGGTCCACAACAGATGGTATTCTTATGAAAAAGATTGCTTTAGTACATGGGATTGAATGCCTTGCTACAACTATATATCAAAGATGCTGCTATTGGGAAAATGGAAGTAAATGTCAGTTTTGTGGTATCGAATTAAGTTTGGCAAGAGGGGATACTATAGAAGAAAAAACTTCAAAACAGCTAATTGAAGTAATAAATGCAGCTAAAAGTGAAAGAAAGTTCAAACATTTACTATTAACCACAGGAACCACATCATCAATTGATAAAGGTGCATTAAAATATACAGATATGGTGAAAGAAATTAAAAAAGAATTTCCAGATATTCCTATTCATATTCAGATAGAAGCTGTGGAGAATCTTAAGTATATCGATATGTTAAAAGAAGCTGGAACTGATACAATTGGAATTCATATTGAAATACTTGATGATTCTATTAGAAAAGTAATTTGCCCAGGTAAATCAAGAACTAGTTATGAGGTTTATGAAAAGAATTGGATTCATGCACTTGAAATTTTTGGAAAAAATCAAGTAGATTCTTTCATTTTAACAGGTTTTGGAGAATCCACAGAAGAATTCTCGAATAAACTTGAAAAAATCGTAAAATTGGGAGTAATTCCATTCATAACACCTGTTAGACCGATTCCACAATCCAAATTTAAAGTACCCATTTGTAACCCTCTAATGTTATTAACTATTTTTGAACACACAGTTAAATTAATGAAAAAATTTAATGTAAATCCATTAAAAAATAAGGCTGGTTGCGTAAGATGTGGAGCTTGTAGTGCAATTACAGAAGCATATCGCTTAATTAGTGGAAATTAACGGAGTTAAAATATTTTTGATTTAATAAGAATTAATTTAAAGTAAAGAATTTTTATAAAGAATTAATTAATTATAATTAAATAAGTTAGATTATAATTTATTTAAATATATTAATATAGAGTTAATTATTTTGACCGAACTTGATGATTTTTTTAAAGAATTAACGAAATGGGAAGAAAATGTATTAGAAAAATCCCTTAAAGGTAAAGAAATGCGACAGACGCAGTTTAAAAATTTATCAGATATTGAAATAAAGGGACTTTACACTCCTTTAGATTTAAAAGGAAGGGAATATATAGAAGAATTGGGCTTCCCTGGGCAATTTCCTTTCACAAGAGGGGCATATCCATCAATGTATCGGGGTCAATTTTGGACGATGCGTCAATTTGCTGGGATGGGAACCGCAGAACAAACAAACAAACGCTATAAATTCTTAATAGGCCATGGTCAAACGGGTTTAAGTGTAGCGTTTAGTTTACATACGATATATGGGTATGAAGCAAGCGATAAGAGGGCATTAGGAGAAGTTGGAAAAGAAGGTGTTGCAATCGATACCCTTAAAGACATGGAAATCCTTTTTGATGGTATAGATTTATCAAAGATATCTACATCAATGACTATAAATGCCCCAGCATCAATTTTACTTTCTATGTATATTGCTGTTGCAGAGAAGCAGGGTATTCCTCCCGAGAAATTAAGAGGAACAATTCAAAATGATATTTTAAAGGAATATATTGCACAAAAATCGTGGATTTTTCCTCCAGAACCATCAATGAGACTTATTATCGATACGATCGAATATTGCACAAAATATGTGCCACAATGGTATACTATAAGTATTAGTGGGTATCATATTAGAGAAGCTGGTTCTACAGCAGTTCAGGAATTAGCATTTACCCTTGCAGATGGATTTGCATATGTAGAAGCAGCAATAGAGAGAGGACTAAATATAGATGACTTTGCTCCGAGATTATCTTTTTTCTTTAATAGTCATAATAACTTTTTTGAGGAGATTTGTAAATATAGAGCAGCACGTCGGATATGGGCAAAACACATGCATGATAAGTACAATGCTAAGAAAAAAGAGTCCATAAGATTAAGATTTCATACTCAGACTGCAGGAGTTTCTTTAACCGCTCAGGAACCAGAAAATAATATAGTTAGAGTTACTTTACAAGGGTTAGCTGCAGTTTTGGGAGGAACACAATCACTTCACACAAACTCATTTGATGAGGCCCTGTGTTTACCTACAGAGAAAGCTGTTAAAATTGCTTTAAGAACTCAGCAAATAATTGCCTATGAATCTGGGGTAGCAGATACGGTTGATCCTTTATCTGGCTCTTATTATATTGAATGGCTTACTGATAAAATGGAACAACAAGCTGAAGAATATTTTAAAAGGATTGAAGAATTGGGAGGTGTAATTCCCGCAATCCATAAAAACTTCTTTCAAACAGAAATTGCAAATGCAGCCTATAAATACCAGCGAGAAATTGATACTAATAAAAGATTTATTATTGGGGTTAATAAATTCCAATCTGAAAAATTTGAATTACCTGACTTATTAGACATTG
>JAHLWE010000045.1 GCA_019058135.1 Promethearchaeota archaeon
AAGGATTATCTGCTGTGTTAACTGGAGCTGTTAGTGGAATGTGGAAAATAAAAGATGCTGATCAGGGTAAGGGTATAATCGGCTTCACTGATAAGGATGGTCTATGGCAAACAAGAAGACGAATGGCAAAAGACTTTTGGGTTGATTAAAAGACTTTGACTTTAACCTCTCTATTAACTACAGCCATATCATGTATGATTTTTATTACTGCCATTTCTACTTTCTTGCTTGAAAATGTATAAGGAATAACATCTAGAGGAGTCTATTTTATATAAAAATAATTCCATTATCTTAGAAAATTTATATACTTTTCTGAAAAAAAATAAATATTCTGAAAATTATATATAATTTATGACTATTCAAGATAAAACCACTGTTGGAAAAAAAGGAGAAATTTTACCAAAAAAACCATTACGGGATGCTTCAGGCATTAAGCCCGGAGATGAGGTATTAATTGAAGCACATCAAGGTGAATTAATTATAAAAAAGATTTATTCTGTCGAAGAAGCATTAGCTATGCCCACGATTGCGACGGGTACTCCTGAAAGCATTGAAAGAGATATTGAAGAGGAAAGAGAAATGCAGGAGAAATTAACTAATGAAGAACATTAATTCAATTATTCTCGATACAACATATGTTTTACCACTTTTTGGTATTAAAATGGATCTTTCTCAAGATTTTCAAGAAAAAATAAAAATACTGTGGAAAAATGGATTAAAGGGATATGAAATATATCTCCCCTCAACTTGTCTTATAGAAACTATTTTTAAATTACTTAATGAATATAAAAAGAAGGAAGATTTTAGCATTTTAGAGAGATATCAATTAATTCTCCCGACAGTTTTAAATTCTCCTATTAAAATATTCAATCCAGAATTAAATCCAAAAGCCAGTTTAATAGCTTCAATCATAAGGCATTCTGGTCATCTTGGATTTATGGATTGTTGGATCGCGGGAACAGCAGCGCCTCTTAACGGGATCCTTTTAACAGAAGATTATGAGTTAGAAAAAGTCCTTAATGGTATTCCCGAAACTAAATCTGTTATAATTTGGTCATGGAATACTTTGGTAACTAAAATATTTAAAAAGAAAAAATAAAAAAAGATGGCATTTATTACTTTTAGGTCATGCCAAAACTTTTTTTCTCTTTCTTATTTTGTAAAAATTTGAGTCGATTATATCTAAACTTTTAGATCTATTGCCTTTATTTGCATTGATTTATCATTAATTGAGGAGTATCAACTCTCAAACTCTGGGGAAACATTAATATAGCCGTTCTCCCATAATATAATTAGGAATAAAAAAATAGTGGTATAAAATGACCAATTATCCTAACTTAGATAAAATAATAAGAATAAATTTTTTTTCCGGCCCGCAAAAAAGGAATTCTAAAAAAGAGTTCCAAAATCTGTGCGCACATTTAGGTTATCTCGTATTTAACGGGTATAATAAGGTTAAAAATAAAAAAGTTCATAGAGTCAAGTGCTCTAAATGTAATAAACGCTTTGGAAACGAAGTCACCGCGTGGAATTTGTTGTTGTATCAGGAAAAAATTAAAAAGATCCTTTACGAGCTGTATGTTTTAAAATATCCGCTAACAGGTATAGCAAAGAGATGGGGAATTCCTCAAGATATGTTAAGCCGCTTTAAGAAGAACTATGTTTCGAAGGTGTTTCAACAAAATTTACAATTAATCGAACAAAAATTAAAAGCCCTTCCAAGAGGTGTGATGTTTGCTGACGAGACGTTTATGGGACCGCGGGGAAATTCAAACGTGGAAATCGTCGTGATTAACAATATTTTTGAAATTCTTTCCACGGGATCCGCAGAAGAGGGAGATCTTAAAAAATCGATATTTGAAGTTTTCAATAAAATCCCTGAGACTTGCGTAAAAAAGCTTAGAATTCTCATCACGGATGGAGAGCCATCCTACAAATCAGTTCCCATGGAATTTAGTGGAAAGATAACACATCTCGCCCAATTGCATAAACACGAAAAGCGGGGGGAAGTGATTATAAGCAAATACGAGAAACTCGGACCTCACCACTTACATTACAAGATTAAGACGCATTGGAAAGTTTTTTATCGCGATAGGCATGAGCTAAAGTTTAAATGGGAGATTAAATTCGTTAAAGGGAGGATTCAAGCAAAGAGAGGGAGACCTCGGAAAACAAATCGGTCTCAAAATATTAACGCGAAATGGCGGCAAAAATTGGAGAAGTATCAATCCGATTCGTTCAAGAAAGAAGGCACCGCAAAAATTTTTGTAAATTTCGAAACCAATAAGTTGTCAATGCGAGCGGGCTCCTCTAAGTGGATGATTGACGTGCTCACACCTTTATTCAAAGTTTTTAAGGGAAAACATCTCACCACCAACTTAATAGAAAGCAAGCATTCCCAAGTGAAGAGGAACGGAGCGGGTAGAAAACAGCAAGATAAAGAATACGGTCATCAATTATTCGCATTACACGCGTTTCTCGTGGAACACGAGTATTTACCTTTTACAAATCTATCTGGAAGACCTTTGTATAAATATTTAATGATGGATGTTAAAAAAAAAGAAGGTGGGTATAGAATCCTTGAAGGCGACCGTAAATCCGTTCAGACCGTTTTGTGTGCATTTGAGTAAAAGTTTATTTTTCAGCATGACCTAAAAGTAATTATACCC
>JAHLWE010000517.1 GCA_019058135.1 Promethearchaeota archaeon
AATTAGCAAAATTATATAAAAAAACGATTCAGAATGCTTGGGCTGCCATTCCCATTTTCTGGTTTAATCAAATGGATGGGAGAGGTTCTTTAACACTAGAGGATTCAATAAAACAACACTTAGAAGCGATAAAATGGCATGGAGAAAACAACGTTCCCGTTGAGATTAACGATCCTCACCATTGGAGTCTTAGAGATGCATCAGATGCAATTGCTGTTGCAGATATGTATCTATGTGGTATAATTGCGAAGAAATTGGGCATTAGACATTTTATTGCCCAGTATATGTTTAATACACCGTCATCAACTTCCTTTGAAATGGATCTCGCAAAGATATTAGCAAAAGATGAACTTCTTCACACTTTATCCAGTAAATCATTTTCCATAATTAGACAGGTGAGAACTGGATTGGCGAGTTTTCCATTAAATTTAAACAAAGCAAAAGGGCAATTAGCAGCAGCTACATTAATACAACTAAATTTAAAACCTGATATTGTCCATGTAGTTAGTTTCAGTGAAGCTAATCATGCAGCACGTCCAGAGGATATAATAGAAAGTTGTAATATAGTAGATCAAGTAATAAATCGGGTATATTCGAGTAAAATTAATATTATTGATGATAGAATAAAGAAAAGAAAAGAAGAATTAATAAAACAAGCTGAATATATTGTCAATATAATACCCCGTTTAGTAAGATCGGAGAAAGAACGTGATAATGCATGGATAAACTATAAGGTATTAACACGAGTCGTAAAATATGGCATTTTTGATGCTCCTCATCTGATTAACAATCCATTCGCCTTAGGGCAGATTAAAACAAAAATAATTGATGGAGCATGTTATTCCTGGGATGATAAAATAAATAGCAAATTAGATGAAATAGAAAGGATTAAAAGAATTATTGAGAGCAATCCTGATAAATTTTTACTTGATAATAATTTTAATAGGGAACTAAAATTTAATAAGGTGATTGCTTAATGAGATTTTGCGTGATAGGTGCAGGTTCTGGAGGTCGAGCGTTTGCTGCTTATATCTCATCAAAGGGATATCCAGTTTCACTTTATAATCGATCTTTATCAAGAATACATGAAATCAAGAAAAAGAAAGGAATAGTAGCTAAAGGAGAGTTAGAAGGATTTTTTCCAATTAATAGAGTTACCCAAGATATTGAATTTGCTATAAAAGATGCGGATGTTATAATGGTGGTAACTCCAGCTTTTGCTCACAAGTCTATTGCTGAAAAGATGGCACCTTACTTATCAAAAGATCAAATTATCTTATTAAATCCAGGAAGAACATTTGGATCTGTAGAATTTAAGAAAGTAATAGAAAAAAAAAGGCGCTTTTCCCACAATATTGTTGGTGAAACCCAAACTCTTCTCTTTACATCAAGAGAATTACCTGGAAATAAAGTAAATATATTAAAAATAAAAAATTCAGTTAATTATTCTACTTATCCAGAAATATTTACTTATTTTCCTTATAATTTAATAAAAAATGTTTTTCCTCAATTATCACCTATAGGTGATTATTTAGAGATAACCTTAAATAACACGGGGATGCTTTTACATCCAGCGATTTCTTTATTTAATGCGGGCTTTATGGATATAGGTAAAGAATTCTTGTTTTATAGTGAAGGAGCAACACCTCGTATTTGTGAAGTTCTCGAGAATATTGAATTGGAAATTAGTTATATATTCCAGAAATTAGGGATAAAATTCTTAAGATATCATAAATGGGCAGAAAAAGCATATGGTATAAAAGCCAATTCAATTTTTGATTCGATAAAAAAAGTTAAGGTATATGAAAATATAGTTGCACCTAATCATTTGATAACTAGATATTTTACTGAAGATGTTCCAAACGGACTTGTACCCATTGCTTCTTTAGGTAGATATCTCCATCTAGAAACTCCGTTAATTGATTCAATTATAAAATTATCAAGTATTCTGTGTGGTATTGATTTCTATAAAGAGGGAAGAACAATAGAGAAATTACAATTGCATGATTTTCTATGGGAGAAATTAAAAAATAAAGGGATATCAAAAACAAAAGAAACTCAGAAGGAAGAAATAAGTATTAAAATAAGTTCACTGTTTACTTAATTTTTTTTATTTTAACTCATCTTTCTTATTCTTAGTATAAAAAAAAATAGGATTATAATCATTTTAAAATCTTTTTTTATTAGTTAATATCTATTATGATATATTAAATCAAAAAATACTTTTAGTAATACTCATTTCTATAAGATTGAATGGTATGGATCTTGAAGATAAATTTGTTGGAACACTTGTAGGAACAGCAATTGGGGATACTTTAGGTGTTCCTTTTGAAGGAAAAATAAGAGAACAAATTATTAGGTATTTTGATGATTTTGATGTATTTATTGATAAGAATCGTAGCATTTTCAGAACTTATAGCGATGATACCCAGCTCACAATACACACCGTAAAAGCCTTAATAAGAGCTGGTGGCATTGAGGAAGAAATCTTAATAGATGCATTTATTAAATGGTTGAGTGCTCCTCCCATCGGCGCAGGGTTTGGATGCTTATCAAGTATTCGAAAGTTGAGTAATGGTATTCCATGGAAAAGTGCAGCTTCAAACTCTGGTGGGAATGGAACAGCGATGAGGATATCACCTATTGGTTTATTTTATTCTAATAATATTGACCAGTTAAAGAAAGCAGCAAGTTTAAATAGCAATATTACTCATTCTCATCCTGCTGCAGAAGCTGGAGCAAGAGTTGTGGCTGTAAGCATTGCTTTTCTCCTTGATAAAGATCCCAATAAGGGATTTTCAATTAATGAGTTTTTTCAAACTACAATTAACGTAATCTCCGATAAAAAAGATAAGATTTGGGAAGAGTTTATTGAAATTTTAAATGACTTACAGAATAATTTGGATATGAATTTAATCGATGGACTAAAAAAATATGCTCAAATTGGCGTGAAACCTCCCTTCTACATTAAAAGTTTAGAAAATAAATGCTTTGTTCATCCTTATACTATCTCCACAGTTGTTTGTGCTCTTTTTATCTTTTTAAAAAATCTTGATTCTTTTAAGGCATGTATTTATGTTTTGCCAACCGCTGGAGGAGATACAGATACATGTGGTGCTATTGGAGGGTCCATTGCAGGTTCATATTTTGGGTTTAAAAGTATACCT
>JAHLWE010000518.1 GCA_019058135.1 Promethearchaeota archaeon
GCTTCTAAGTGTTGTTTTATTGAATCCTCTAGTGTTAAAGAACCTCTCCCATCCATTTGATTAAACCAGAAAATGGGAATGGCAGCCCAAGCATTCTGAATCGTTTTTTTATATAATTTTGCTAATTTAATAAAATCTCTTGTTCCCGCATAAATCCGCAACAATGGGGAATTACCTTGTAATCTTGCTTGATGTAATTTTTGAAAATCTTCTTGACACCTTAATGGAACGCCACCAGCACCGATTAGTCCTTCAACTTGATCCTCCGGATGGAAGTAATTTGATTGAGTATTTTGATCGGGTGCGATAGAGATAACATCCACAACTTCTTTGTTTGCAATTTTTTTTATCCCTTCTACTGTCTCCCTGAAACTTGGTAAACCAAAATGGGCTCGGATTATAGGATACGGTTTTTTCCATTTTATTCGAGAAATTAAATCCATTGGAATTTTTAATTTCTCTTTAATACTATCTTTTTCATTTTTCAAAATTGATAATAATTTATATTTTGATTCTTCCCCTACAAAGTATTCTTCAAATCTATTAAACTCTTTCGCAACTTTAACAACCTCTGGAGTTCCCGCAAAAAATAATCTTGGAGATTTTTCTTGTATTTTATTATATTTTTTGAAGAAATCATCAAGTAAAGGTCTGACTGTTGAGGGAGTTAAACGATAACTTATTCCTACAATATCCGGTTTAAATTTTTTAATTTCGTATATTAATTTTGATATAGAAGTTGCGGGTCCTAAAAATTTACAATTAAAACCTAATTGAGTTGCAATATTAATAAAATTATATGTACCTACAACATGAACGCATTGTCCAATACTTGCAGTTAATATCTTTTTTCTTTTTTTACTATTTAATTTAAAATCTTTTATATTTTTCACAATAATCACTTCTCAAAGTCTTATAGAAGGCATTAAGAGTGAAACAATTCTAGTTTCTTGTTTCAATCCGTAAAAAGTGCAAATATTCACAATTTACTAAGTTGTTTGAATTTGAGATATTAAAAAATGGGTTCATAATTAGACCACAATTTAAGGAAATAATAATATTTTGTAATTGATATTTTTATGCCTCAATCTATCAGACATCAAATTAAATATATAAATTTATTGGTTCCTTTATATATAACTAGTTCAAATTTTTTATCAAATAGATATTAAGTTATATAAATTAAAAGATCGTTATTTTTAAAATAGATATATTTTTTTATTGTGATTTCAATCAAGATATTAGAGAAATTATTAATTCAGTAAAATGAATTATTTTAATGGGGTAAGAACCATTAACTTCTAAACCTTTTAATGAAATTAAATTATTATATAGTAATTATAAACTAAACATTATTAAAACTGGTAAAAACTCTATCATATAAGTATGAATTAAAATTCAAAAAATGCCACGATTCTTATCGATAAAAATCATCAAAATATTTAATAATTTGTTCTCTTATTTGTCCTTCAAAAAGAACACCTAAAGTATCTCCTATTGCTGTTCCTAAAAGAGTTCCAATAAACTTGTTTTCAAGATCCATATTTATTTTCTATTCATGTCGAGCTTTATAACTAAAAAATATTATTGGAATTTGAATGATAGACCAAACAACTGATCCATATATTTGTGTCTCAAATCCAGGAGGATTGGCAATATACATATAAACGACATGAGCCAAACATAAAAAAATTGTGATTATACTCAAGAAAAATGTTCCTATTAAGCCTCCTTTATTCTCCAGTAGACATAATGGAATAAGTATTAATGTTAAAATTGGTATTATAAAATGACGATACCCCCAAAGTGTTAATACTAAACATACTGGATCCGTAGTTCCAAATGGAAAACCTATAACAACCCCTGTATACATAAACCCTACGCTAATCACTAATCCAATAATAAGAAATAAAATATTATTTGAAATTTTTTTATTTTTACTCATTTTTATCTAATTTGAAGTTAAATTGCGCTTGAATTATAAAAATGTATAATTTAAAATCTTATTAGTAAATTCTTAAATAAAAATGGATTTTTAATATCTATTTTCCTAAACAACTAAATTTTTTTCATCTATATTATTCTGTTTCTTTTCTCTCACAATAAAATATATGGATATGATAATTATGAATAACCCGATTAGATGAAAACCAGTGAAAATCTCTCCAAGAAATATCGCAAAAAATGCGGTGACTATGGGAGTGGGAGATGCGAGGACTGATGCTTTAGATACGTCTAAATATGTGAGAACTTTATACCAACAAAATAAATTAGCACTATAAACAACTCCCATAGCTAGAAAATAAAAAATATTAATGGGGTTAAACAATAAATTAAAATTTTCAGGAAATAATAAGAAATATGTGCTAAATAAGATTATTCCACTTAAAACATTTCTTGAAAATACCAATTGAATTGGTGTTGCTTCATTTTTATCTAAAACTGTTTTTGTAATAGCGTGTCCTAGCATCCAAATTGCGGGTGGTACTAGCATTAATATTACACCTAAATTACCTTCGAGTAAATTAAATAACCCTTGCGTAATAGCAAGAGTTACGCC
>JAHLWE010000519.1 GCA_019058135.1 Promethearchaeota archaeon
ATTGAAGGTATTCAAAAAATAGATAAAAGATTAATTGCTTTTTCCACAATAAAAGAAATTAACAGTTCAATAATTATTGAAGGGCAGTATATCTATGTAGGAGAAGATAGATACGCCACAATTCCTTTAATTGGAGTTGAGCCAAATGAGATGAGCCAAAATTTTGAAATTGAAGGGGAATTTTTTACAGATGAAGATGGTTATGATAATATTACAATAGGCGATTCTCTTGCAAGATATACATTTTCTTTTCCATTATATCAGAAATTAAGAGTAGGGAATGGCACTTCATATCACATAAAAGGAATTATAATCGATAGTTTTAATAATGGATTCACAGCATATTTTAATTTAGAAACGTTAAATGAAGAAATGGGCTTACCCACAGATAATATTAATATCATTCTGATTCAAGCTAATTCAACTGAACTTGATGCATTGGAAAATCAACTGGAAACAATAATTAAAAATGAATTAGGTCAAGAGTTTATTGCATTGAATATGAATGATGTTTTTAATCAGAACTTATTCATGTTGAAGACATTGAATATAATTCCGATAATTCTTATTATCCTTTTCTCAGCAATTTTATGCCTTTCATTATATAATTATCAAAAAGTATCTTTACATGAGAAGATTAAGGACTTTATTATTATGAAGGCAATTGGTGCAAAAAGTAAATTATTAAAGCGAATTTTATTCATAGAAAACTTCTTTATTATAATTATATCATCTGCTTATTCTATAGGAGTGTCAATGATAATAAACATTATTTTTTTATTTGAAAGAGTTACTTTGCCACCAATTTATGAACCATTATTAATATTTATTGGATATCTTTCTATCTTCTTAATATTAAATTTCCTCAGTTTAATACCCTTGAGTAAAAAGATAAAGCAATTTTCAATTAAGGATTTTGAAGTTTATTAAGAAACTATTTTGGAAAATTTTTTATTATTGAAATTAGTTATAATTTATTAAGGTAAAAAGTGATAAAAAGAGGTTTTTTTATTGGAACAACTTAAAGCTGAAGTAGAGCAATTAAAAGAAGAATTAGATTTAAAAAAAAGAGAAATTGACGTATTAAAAACTGATTTAGAAATCAGTGAAGATTCAATTTCAAGTTTTGAAGAGGAACTCAAAAATTTAAATGACCTTATTAATAGTGCAGGGATGAAACGTGCATATGGTAAAAAAATCCAATTAAAATTAGAAGAGACAGAAAAAGAATTAAGAGAATTAAAAAATAATATGGGATTGCTTAGAAAAGAAAAAATACAACTTCAACAACAATTACAATTGCAGAAACAGAAAGGATCTAATGGAATGGGACATATTATTGAGATTAAGGAGGAAGAAGTACCAGTCCATAATCTTGTAAAAGATTTAACAAACAAATTGAAAAAACAAAGATTGTTAATTACCCGTTTAAAAAACGAATTGAGCGAAAGACCAAGTAAAGACGATCTTGGAAAAGAATTTACACAATTAAAGTTAAAACTTGAAAATAAAGAAACAGAATTAAATGATTTGAAAGAAAAATTTGAGAAAAAAGAAGAAGAAATCAAAGAACTAAAAATATCTATTAATGATTCAAGAACAGAACCAAAAAAAGGAATGGAAACTGGTCCTCTAAGCAGACTTGTAAAAGAACTTCAAGGTAAATTAAATGAATCCAAAATAAAAAATAGCAAACTCCAAAAAAAGCTAGAAGAACAACTTCAATCCCCAAAAAAAGATAATAAACTTCAAAATCAAGTATCCAAATTGGAATCTGAACTAAAAAAAAAAGAAGAAGAATTAGATAAATTATTAAAACAGAATAAGAATCTAGAAGCAAAGATTAAAACTGTTGATTCTTCAAAAGTTGACAAAGTTTTAACTGCCAAAACTAATGAAATTACCAATTTAACTAAGGAATTATATTTAAATAAAAATAAAATAGTAGAACTTCAATCTCAATTAAATGCAATGGAGCAAAAAAATTCATCTTTACTAAATGAGTACATTAAATTACAAGAACACCTTAAAGCTCCAAAAATTGATATACAAGAAGGGAACATAGATAAGGAGCAAGAGCTTAGAATCAGAGAATTACGCACTATTATAGAAACTCTTAAGAAGCAAATAAAACAGCAAAGGGTCGAGATTAACTATTTAAGAAATAAATAAAATTTCTTCTTTATAATAAAAAATACTTAAGTTATTCTAATGAATTTAGAACTTATTATTCTTGGCTCAAGTGGAGCTATTCCTGTAAAAGATAGGAATCTGCCCGCGATTGGAATCAGATACGGCTCTGAAATTATTCTATTTGATTGTGGTGAGGATATTCAGAGAAGATTTCAGCAAGCTGGACTAAAATTTAATGTCCCATTATCAATTTTTATTTCCCATATGCACGGAGATCATGTTATTGGCTTACCGGGTTTATTATTTAATTTTTCTCTAAAGGATAGAGATGCACCTGTCAAAATTTATGGACCTCCATCAATATTTTTATATCTTTTCTTACATAAAAAAATTTTGGGGTTATATACTCCATACGATTTGGAAGTTAATGAAATTGATTTAAAAAATTCAAAAATTACAAGATATAAAGGTTTACAATCGGAAATAAAAAAAAAAGAAATTGATATTATTGATAATATTCTTTTTGAAAATAAAAGATATATGATAAAATCTACAATGGTAGAGCATTCGGTTCTTACATATGCATTTTCATTTGTAGAAAAACCAAGATTTGGTAAATTTAATCCTGAGAGAGCCAAGGAACTTAATATTCCAGAAGGATATCTTTGGAAAAAATTACATAATGGGGAAGAAATAAAATTTAAAGGAAAAATAATAAATCCTGAAAAAGAAGGAATTGTTGGACCAAAAAAACCCGGGAGAAAGATAACATATTCAGCAGATACTACACCTTGTGAATCCTTAATCGAGTTAGGCAAAAACTCAGATATCTTAATTCACGAAGCTACATATGACAAATCGCTTAATGATGTTGCTAAGGAAAAAAAACATTCAACAACTATTGATGCTGCCGAAATGGCTAAAAAAATGAATGTAAAACAACTAATTTTATTCCATTTCTCTTCAAGATATAATAACGATAAATCTATTGAGCTTTTAATAAATGAAGCCAAAGAAATATTCGAAAATACAATTGGAGCCTATGATTTATTAAGAATTGAATTAAAGTGAAAAAAAAGCTTAAGTAAAATTAAATTTTTTAATATCGATTAAAAAAAGTGTTTAAAACTTTAATAATATAAAAATGAGGATGATATATTTTGAAACCAGAAGATTTAATATGCTATTGCGGAGTTCATTGCGGATCGTGTGCAAGATGGCATGAAAACTCAATATTCATGAAACTTACAATACTTCTTGCAGAATTAGTAGATGGTCATGGATTTCACTATTGGATGCCTGATATAGTCAAGGAATTTGATTATTCTGAATTTAGGAAAGCCCTAGATTTTATGAGTAAGAAAGAGAATTGGTTTATTTGCAAAAAAGGCTGTAAAAAAGGGGATGGAAATCCAAATTGTGAAATAAGAGAATGTTGCCAAAAACAAAAACTTGATGTATGCTTTGATTGTAGTAAGTTTCCATGCGATAAGGTTAAAGGAAATTTAGAAATGATTGAACGTGCAGAAGAATATAGAAAGAGAGGAAAAGAGGAATGGTTTAACCAACAGATTGAAAAGATAAATAAAGGATATGAACATCACACTAAAAAATATTACCAGATTTGGGCACAAAATCACCCGTTAAAATATAAAAAATATATTTTATGCTGTGATTAAAAATTTTGCTAATATCAACTATCTATTACCTTAAAAAGAAGAAAAATTAAAAAACTTATATTTAGGCGCCACCGGCGATATTTGGGAGTATAATGACCTCGTCTGTTGCTTTTATTATAGTATCTTTGTCAGCTTTCTTGCCGTTGACTAATATACCAAAAAATTTACTTTCTAGGTTTAAGTCTTTTAGGAGAGATGCGACTGTTAATTGTTTTTCTACTTTAAATGAGGTATATATACCTGTTTCTATAATTTGAGGGATTTGCTCTATTTTTATCACTTTTTTTTTTATTTATTTTTCTAATATCTAATATAAATATTATCCTTAAAAAATTTTCGTTTCAAAATTTCAAAATTGTTAAATCAAGGTAATGATAATCTTTTTTAGTTATATAAAATTTCTTTTAATTAAGATTTACAGTTTTCTTACGGGACGATTCAAATTTCTGAAAAATATATGGAAGACACTTTAGAAGTAGAAGATCAGATTCAAGTGTTTATCGATCAAATTTTAACATCAGAAAATAAAGAAAATAAAAAATTCTTAATTTTAGAATTAATAAAATTTATCTCCACTGAAGCCAAAAAGATTGCAGAAATGGGAGATTTTTTTGAAGCTGCAGAAATTTTATCATCTACAGCAAATTTATTGGAAGAAATTGATCAAGATATTGCAAAAGAACTCTTAAAGAATGCGATGAAATATTGGGATAAACAAATAGAGACTTGCAAAAAACAAGCTAAATTTCTTGAAATTGCTGAATTACACATTAAACAAGCAGAAATATATCGAGACAAATTCAGGAATACAAAGAAAGAGAAAGAAAATATCCTTTATGCTATCCAATTCCTAAATCATGAAGCCGATGTTCGTCTTGAATTCAATGAGTTAGAAGCAGTTGCTCGAACATTTCAAAATATCGCGAATTTATATAACCAGATTTTAAATTTTAGAAAAGCAATTAAGTTCAACAAAATGGCAATTAAACTTGCTAAGGAGCACGGCTATTACCAAATCCTTCAATACACCTATCAGCAATTATTTTCTTGTTTTTCTGAGTTAGGCGATTATAATTCGGCTAAAGAAATTGTATTAGTTGGAATTGAATATTTCGCTTCTGAGGCATTAAAATATGAGCAAAAGGACATTCTCAACCTAAATTTGTCCGCACTTTACCAAATTATAAAAAAATTATATTTTATGTTAAATGATACGGATAACTATGTTTCTTATGCAAAAAAAGAAGCGAGTACATATATAAGCATTGCACAATCCTTAGGTAATGATCCTACTGATGCAGAAAAAAAAGGAACTCTATATCGCGGAGCAGCATTATGCTATAATGAAATTCAAAATAATCTGATTGAGTGTGCATCATGTTTTTTCCTAGCTGGAAATTTTTTTCATTCAATAGAAAAGACCAGTGATGCAGCAGAAAATTATAATAATGCAGCAATGGTATTTGGGCAAATAGGTAATTACCAAAAAGCTTTTGAATTATACATCAAGGCAGCATTAAATTATCAAAATATAAATAACGTTCGGAATTGTCTTGAAAATTTCTTGAATGCATATGATCTTACTCTTAAAGAGGAAATTGATTTTAATAGAACTGAACTATATAATTATCTTATTCAAGGGCTAAATAAATACGCCAAAGAAAAAATAAAAACAAAAGAATTCTATTCAGCAGCAACGTCTATTTTAGAAAGTCTTAAATTTTACTCAAGTTTCAATAGTGAACGTTTTAGTCCAGAAATATTTGCTGAAATGGTTAAGAGGGTTTCGAAAAATTACTATAAAGCAGCAAGTTTTAAAACCATTCGACCACGCAATATACGATTTAGTTATTTTTTAGCTGCGCTATCACGCCTTTTATTAAAACAAATTGATGAAGCTAAAGAAATTATGAAAGAGGTTAATACGAATGGTAGCCGAGTGGAAAAATATAAAGCAATTGTAAATCAAATCATTGAATGGATCAATGAAGATAAAGAAATTTTAATATCGGATTTTCCTCAAAATATACAAAAATTTATTTTGCGATACGACGAAGTTAAGTATATTATTTCTTTATTTGAAAATATTCATGATTCATAATTCATTTTACTCTTTTTTTGAAAAAATAAAGACCTTTAAATACTAATTTTAAGAATGGATAGCGTGCAAAAGTAAATTTGCACTAGCTAACAAAAAGGTGATCATTTAAATGAATAAGAAGAGTATTATTGCATTAGCAATCTTATTAGCGGTTGCATACGGAATTAATATGTCTATGGCAGGAGTGGCTATTCCTGGCTGTGCTGATGGAGTTCCGTAAGTAATTCAAGCTAATAAATTTATTTTTTTCTTTTTTTTATTTCATATCAAATTTATTCAATATAATATCTATTATATTTAAAATTAAAACCTAAAATATCAAAAAAATCCTTTCAACAATTAAATATGTTTGTAGGACTCTATTATGAAACCTCATCATGAATTGTATTAATTTTTAAGAAATGGGCAGGAAATGGGAAAGCTAAGGTGGTAATATTTTTCAATTAGAAGGTTTTTATTTAATTAATCACAGAATTAATATATTAAAAAAAATAAGGTTGATGTCTATTGCATGGACCAGTAGAACCGTTTAAAATTAAAGTGGTTGAGCCCGTTAAGATACCATCTGAGAAAAGAAGACAAGAAGCAATAAGAGAAGCAGGATTTAATACTTTTCTACTTCTGTCAGAAGATGTTTTTATTGATTTACTTACAGATTCGGGAACATCCGCAATGTCTGATAACCAATGGGCGGGAATGATGCTCGGAGATGAGGCTTATGCGGGAAGTAAAAATTTTTACACCCTAGAAAAAGCAGTGCAAGATGTCTTGGGTTATGATTATATGGTACCCACGCATCAAGGGAGAGGCGCCGAGCATTTGATGTCTAAAAATTTAATTAAACCAGGTCAGCTAGTTCCAAGAAATATGTATTTTACGACTTCGAAATTGCATGTAGAATTACCTGGTGGTACTATGCCTGATATAATCATTGATGAGGCGCATGATCCAGAAAATACACATCCATTTAAAGGAAACATTGATCTAAAGAAATTGGAGAAATTAATTGATGAACATGGAGTTGAAAAAATCGCCTATATTAATATTGAAATGGATGTAAATATGGCTGGAGGCCAACCTGTTTCAATGCAAAATTTGAGGGAAGTATATGAATTCGCTAAAGAGCATAAATTAAAGGTCATTTTTGACGCAACGCGTTCAAGTGAAAATGCATACTTTATTAAAGAAAGAGAAAAAGGATATGAAGATACTCCTATTATTGATATTCTCAGAGAAATGATGAGTTATTCTGATGGTTGTATTTATTCTGCGAAGAAAGATTGTCTAGTGAACATTGGTGGCTTTCTTGCAACTCATGACAAGGAAATTTTTGAAAAAACCCGATCTGAAGTTGTTGTGTACGAGGGCCTTCACACATACGGTGGAATGGCGGGGCGTGATATGGAAGCTGTAGCAAGAGGTTTGCGGGAAGGGACCCAATATGAATACCTTAAATATAGAATTAACCAAACACGATATTTTGGAGAGTTACTCATAAAAGAAAACATTCCTGTTGTGAAGCCAATAGGTGGTCATGCAGTATTTCTTAATGCTTTGAAATTTTTGCCCCATCTTCCACGGGAACAATGGCCTGCACAAACGCTTTCGGCTGCAATATACGAGGACTCGGGTGTCAGGTCCATGGAGCGTGGAGCAGTTTCAAAAGGAAGAGATAAAATTACAGGTGAAAATATCTTTCCCAAATTAGAATTAGTTCGACTTACTATTCCCCGTAGAGTTTATACAAATACACATATGGAATACACTGCAGAATCAATCATAAAGCTTTATGAAAGGAAAGATACAATTCCAGGATTAAAAATGGTTCATGAGCCAAAGTATCTTAGGTTCTTTCAGTCAAGGTTTGAACAAGTTAACCTTTAAAATCTTATAGTCCTTAAGATCTTAAAGCCCCTAAAGCACTAACCATATCATTATATTTCAGAAAATAGGACTTTATTTTTTGCATTTTACACATTATACTAATAATTCGCTTAAAAATTGAGTTATTTTTTAAAAACCCCCCGCTAAAGATGATATTTTTCACTTTTCTATTTTGCGAGTAAAGAATTAATTGAGAAGCTATGTTATCTGTTATGATAGAAACGATGGAATTAATTACATCTTCCTTTTTATAGCTAATGTCATTAAAAAGAGTAACTTTTTTTAAAGAAGACGCTGTAAATTGACGAAACAATGGATCTACCCGATGATCTTCTTCTTCATATATATCACCGACTTTTAAATCCACATTATATGGGTTTCCTTTCTTAGCAATATTTATAGCCTCATCAAAATCATCCAAATTATAAAGTAATTTTATTAACCCCATAAAAGTTCCTCCACCTAAAGCGGAACCACCAATTCTTTCAAAAATTCTTCTGTCTTCTTGTGATTTTATGAGCAAAATAGAGGTTCCTGTGCCTACTGAAATAAAAAGCGTATCTTAGGGCATTTTCTTCCCACTTAATTCAAATAAAACTTCTACTCCACGACATTGTGCTTCAAATTCATTGATCAATTGACAATCCTTATTGTTATTATAATTCTTATAAATTTCAAATGCCTTTCCTCCAGTTAAATTTATTTTAAATTCTTGATTTTTATTTAAAAATTTACAAATTTCATTGAAATTTGTTAGAAAACTTTTAAATATAAGTTTGTCATCCTTAACATAGCTGATTTTAGTGAGAGAAGCACCTGCATCAATTCCCAATTTACTTTTTAATGTAGTTGCTAGAGTACTAGTTAAATTAATAATTTGCTCACTCAATTTAAAAAACCATTAAAAATACTTTATTGATTGAACTATTACTATAATTACAATTAATATATTTTATTATAAAAAAAGAGAGAGTTAAAAAAAAATAATAGATATTATCTTTCGGCAAATTCTGCCATATCTTTTGCTGGATCCCAACGTTTTTTCATGAAATCTGGAATTCCTGAGGAATCTCTTGGTCCTACAATGCAAACACAATTAGCATCATCTTCTATTGCTCCCGATAAGCGTGCCCCCATACCAGGAATAACTATAATGCGATGCTTGACCTTTTCAAAAGGTTTATATTCTTCAATCGCCTCCGCAATAGCAGTACTTGAATATTGTCCTCCTGCTACAGCGGATTCAACACCTATACCTCCAGTATCGACAGCCAATAAATATGCATCTATATTTGCTGATTTAATATCTTCACGTACGGGATAGACTGTCATACGATAATTAGTTGTGCAGAATATGGGAGCATCTTCACCTGGCTCACCAATTTGTTCAAGACCAGGATCTATCGCAGGGTACACCCGCGGGTCGCTAAACACATTTTGTCTGAAAGTTAGGATTGCCAATAATGCCCAAATATCTTCCTTTTTTTTACCCGTATGGCAAATTACCAATGATGTATCAATAGCTGCCATAATACACGCCATAATCATTTCTTTATATTGAAATTTCCATAAATCTTTATCGTTTTTTACTTTCATATCTTTCCATAACGCTGCTGGGACACCCATAATCGGCCATCCAGAATTTTCATCGCCACTATTAATACCAGCTAACCTTAGTTGAATAATATTATCAAAAGTATTCGACACATTACCTTCACCAAAAAAGGTTCCCGGATCCAAGACAATTTCTCTTACTCCCATCTTTTGTAGAGATGCGGAGATTGAAATCAATTCATTAATATCATTTGAGAAGCATACAACAGGCAAGTCTTCATCAAATGCAAATGAACCAATTTTTTCCCAGCTTTCTTTTGTCACAGCATAAAGCAGTGGTTTTTTATTCTTTATTTCTGCAGCAACAGCGAGAAGTATATCTGGATTAAAACAACATAATATGACGGGTATATCTGAATTTTCCACTACCGTTTTAGCAGCGGTTTTAAAAGTTTCTGCGTCATTGGATACGCATTTTAATGCAATTGCGTTTAGTTTTAAATCATCACCAAGTCTTGAAATCACTATTCCAGTCAAATATTTTACGGTATCTATGAGATCTTCAGCATTATCATCAAGCGTGATTGCAATAGCCATTTCATTATAGAAAGTTAGAGAATGTCTATATATAACTTCTTCCCCACCAATTGTGCAAAATCTTTCACCAACTCCGAATTCTACTGGCTTCTGTGGAGGTGTTGTTATTTCTATTAACTTTCTCAGATTTTTAGCTTGCTTTGGACGTTGAAGATGCGGACAATCACTTAATTTTTTTTTTCTTTCAAGTAGATCAGTTGAAAATGCCATACACGTCTCCAGCCCACATTCTTTACAATTACTCTTATCGAGAAATTTATAAATTTCAAGCGGACTTGCTCTTTTTACCATTTTGTATTACTCCAATCGTTTTTTAAAGTATTTTTTTGATATGATCTAATGTTTAAAATAAAATTAGATAAAATAAATAACTTTTTAAAAAATCCATAAAAAATTTCTGAATTAACAAAATAAATTTTCCCTTATGTTTATTATGTTTACATTTAGAACTTAGGATAAGTATTCAATTACTAAAATGTAAATTAAATAAATACATATGTCTATTCATTTAATATTCTTAAAAATCAAAATTGGAATTTATAAATAAAAATATCGAATTGTTATAGCAATTAGGAAATTATTTATTCCTTTTTTTTTCAAGAAGGAAAAAAAAAATATCATACGTAATTTATTCTTGAAGAATATTTTTCTATAATTTCATTAAGTTCAGGGCTTGTCGTTTTTATTAATTCTCTTATAATATTTAAGTAGACAGTTACATTATCAATATTAAAGCTTCACCTTCAGTTACTAAGACATCATCTTGATTATATACATTTGTTTCGACTTTTAGGAATTTTAGTTTTCCTTCCTTTTTCGTGAATTTTTCTTTAACTGTGGCAACAGCAGTTAAAGTATCTCCAATATACACGGGTTTTCGGAAATCTACTTTCTGTGATATATAAAGAGCCCCTGGTCCGAATAATTTTACACCTAACGCCGCTGATATTAATGCACTACTGAAACAGCCGTGAACTACTCTTTTTCCGAATTGTTGTGTTTTTGCGAATTCATCATTAACGTGAATGGGGTTAAAGTCACCCGATATACCGGCAAATATAATTACATCAGCTTCAGTAACAGTTTTTGCATGAAACGCACTATCGCCTATTTTATAATTCTCATACTTTATATTTTTTAATGTAGGTTTTACACTCATAAAAATCAATTAGGCAACACATTATTTAAAAATTATTTATTGAAAAAAAGGAAATAAAAGTTTAGATTTTAAAATTTTAAATATTTATTAATCTTCCCGACTCATAAACCCACTAATGAGACCTATCAGACCTCCTAAAAGCAACAAATATGTTCCAATAGATTCAGGTCGTCCGACAATTGCATAGTCAAATGGAATTATCCCATCAATTAGGGGTATAGAATCTCCAACTAGATTCACAACCCATTCTGTCGGAATTGCAGAAAAACTATAAAATAAAATTATTCCACCTATTAGAAGTGGCATGATCGAGCCAATAATTGCTGAGAAGCGACTCTTAACTCCAGCTAGTTGTGTGAATCCTGCAGATAAAAACCAAATCAAAAGAACTGCAATTATATAAATTGCAAAAGTTGGAACGCCTAAAGTAACTCCCAGTGCATCTGCATTTGTAAACATATTTACAATGTTTTTTATTATCCTTATACCATAGGCATAATAAATTGTACCTCAAACATCAACTGCTACCCAGGATAAAATGAAGGTAGAGATAAGGGTTATAATTCCTGCAAGAATACTTAAAAACTTTCCAGCACCCATTATTTTTCACTAAAATTTATATATTTTTTTTTACATTTTTTATATTATATCCAAAAAGAGTTTTAAGTATTTAAAAAATTTCTTCATAAAGTATAAAAAAATTTTCATGAAATAAGGGAAAATTGAGAAAATTAGTGAAAATTTATTTTAATTTTTATATAATTATAATTGAATCAATTTATGTCAAATCCATCAGAATTTTTTCCAACTGGAAAGATCAAATCAAAAATCTTATCTCAGCTTCTAGATAAATATTGTTCCAGTAAAATTGATGATAGAGTGATTTTGGGCTCACGAATAGGTGAGGATGCGGCCGTTATTGATATGGGGGATAAATATTTAGTTGCTAAAACTGATCCGATTACATTTCTTGATTACAAACCAGGTATTTATAATAATATCGGTTTCTGGGTTGTAAATGTAAATGTAAATGATGTTGCATGTTGTGGTGCAATTCCGAAATGGTTTCAAACTACGATTTTATTACCTGAGAAAGGCACAACGGAAGAATTAATCGAGAAAATTTTTAAAGAAATTCATGAGACTTGTAAAAATCTTGGTATTTCTGTTGTAGGGGGTCATACGGAAATCACCGTTGGATTAGATAAACCAATGGCTATTGGTTGTTTGATGGGTGAAGTGGAGAAAGATAAATTGGTAAAAACTTCAGGAGCAAAAGTAGGTGATGCAATTATTCTTACAAAAGGGATTGTAATTGAAGGCACTTCGATAATCGCAACTGAAAAGGAAAGAGAGTTACTTGAAAGGGGATTGGACAAGCAATTTATAGAAAGATGCAAGCAATTTATTTATGATCCCGGAATAAGTGTATTGAAAGAGGCAATTTTAGCAAATCAGAATTTTGAAATACATGCGATGCACGATCCTACTGAAGGAGGATTGGCTTGTGGTCTTTTCGAGCTTACATATAGTTCATGTACGGGAATTCTAATTGATTATAATTTAATAAAAATCTTACCCGAATCAGAGAAACTTTGTAACATTTACGGTTTGAATCCATTAGGTACAATATCATCAGGTTCTTTATTAATCACACTTGACGAGAAAGATTCAACTGATTTAATTGATTTATTAATTGAGAATGGAATTTATGCTGTAAAGATAGGTAAAATTGTAGAAAAAAAGGAAGGATTAAAAATTATAAAGGATGGAATTAAAAATAAACTGGTTTATAGTGAAAAAGATGAAATTACTAAAATTTTTTAGGTTTTAGAATATTTTCACATGTAATGAAAATTCAACCAGCCTGCGTCAGTTGTCTTTTTGAGCAACTGAAAAGATCACTAATTTCTTGTAAATCAGGTATTACCACCGAAGAAATCTTACATCATCAAAGAGAATTAATGAGAAGATTAATAGATTTACCATTTAATCAATTTAGGCATCCTATTGTTGGTAAAGTTGTTTATGGATTGGTAAATGAGATTTTAAATGATCCCAATCCTTTTAAAAAAGCTAAAATTGAATTCCAAAATACTGGAAGAAAATTATATCCAAAATTAAAAGAAATGGTAAAAGATTCAAATAATTCTTTATTAAATGCGTGTATTATTTCAATAATGGGGAATGCTATTGATCTGGCAATTCCAGCTGTGATAGATATTGAACATGATATGCATCAAATTACTGAGGAAGATTTAATGATAAATGATTTCATTGAATTTGAGAAAGATCTAAATGAAGCTGAAAGAATTTTAATTGTTGGAGATAATACAGGTGAAATTTTCTTTGATAAAGTCTTAGTAGAAGAGATTTTGAAAATACATCCAAATAAAAAAATTTTTTTCTCTGTTCGAACTGCGCCAATAATTAATGATGCAACGATGGAAGATGCAATTTTTACAGGACTTGATAAAATTTGTAGTGTTATAGAGAGTGCACCATACCCAGGGATGATTTTAGAAAAATCCACCCCAGAATTTATTGATAGATTTAACATAAGTGATTTGATTATTATGAAAGGGCAAGGAAATTTTGAAACAAGTGATGATCTTAAACCTAAAGGGCTAATATATTTTTTTCTTAAGGCTAAATGCCCAACAATACAAAAAGTTTTAAATATTCCCATTGGGGGTCTAGTTTTAAAAAAGAGAAAAGTTTAGATTTATTCTTTAAAAAATAAATTCATATTGAATTATAAATTATGAATAGAAAGGAGATCAGTAAAGATGAGTGAAAATTTTAATTTAAAACAAAAAATAGGTAAAAATATTAAAGTGATATTATTTGATCTTGACGGTACATTGCTGGATAACGATATAGATAAATTTTTATCACATTATTTCAAAATACTGACCGCTTCATTAACTCACATCCAACCACCTGATAAGATCTTTAAACATATAATGGTGGCAGGAAATGCTATAGTAGATAACGACGGCAGTGCCTTTAATGAGGAAGTTTTCTGGTCTGCCTTTTCTCCCTTATTAGGTTATCCTCGAGAAGAATTGGAACCGATTTTTTGGGAATTTTATGAAAACAAATTTCCGATTTTGCGTCAATATACAAGCCAAAAACCCAGTGCACGCCAAGTAGTTCAGCAGGCTTTTGACTTGGGTTATGAAGTAGTTATTGCAACTACTCCTGTTTTTCCTTCTACAGCCATCGAACAAAGATTAAAGTGGGCAGATGTAGCTGACTTTCCATATATATTAGTTACTAGTTACGAAAATAGTCGCGGATGCAAACCAAATCTGATTTATTATAAACAAATTCTTGAAAGTATCGGATATGATGCTGAAGCGTGTCTTATGGTTGGTGATGAGGATAGAGACATGGTTGCTGCTCATCTTGGCTATAGTACTTTCCTTGTAACTAGTCCTAAAACAAAATTAGGTCCTACTACTCCAGAACCGACTTATAGCGGGACATTAGAGGATCTGGGAAAATTGCTTCAAAGCTGGAAGTGAATCATTTGTCTATTATATAATATAGATTTACATGAATTGAGTTTTGTTTTATGACCGAAAAAGTAGCAAATAACACATTTATTTCATTAGGTAAAACATTTTGGCCTTTATATTTATTGGGAGGCTTTCAAAGTTTAGCTTACGGCGGAATAATTATTCTTATTGTACCATTATCTTCATTATTTTGGTCAGGTGAACCTTACCATGCTCTTGAAATGGGTATTTTAATCACTTCAATGGTTTGGATGTCAGCAATATCAGGTATTATAATTGGAATATTAATTGATAAATATTCTCGAAAATATATTATGTTTATTATCTCTATTTTTAGAGGTTTTAGTATGATAATGCTTGGTTTTGCAATTGAAGGGAGAGGTATAGAAA
>JAHLWE010000520.1 GCA_019058135.1 Promethearchaeota archaeon
ATCATATTTTTTTATCGAAATTTAAAAGGGAGAATTATGATAGGGTTAAGAGGTATGCAATTAAAAATGAAAGATTTTGATAATTTCTCGGAAATTGATTATTACGATAAAATTCTTCAATTTTTTTCTTCGAAAAACAGAAACGCAGAAGAAACAGAGAGATGGAAGGAATCAATGATAATTGAACTTATGAAATTATTTAAGAAGAAAGAAAAATCAAGTAATTTAATTGAGATTAAGAATTTAATTCAAAATGCAATAATTCTAATTCTTTCACTTTCAGAGAATATTCCTCTCGATTATTACGATACAATGGGAAAAGGTTCAAAAAATCTTTCATTAACTGAAAAAAAAGAATTAAAAAATAAATTATGCAAATTAATTGAAAAATAAATATTAATCTACACTAAGGTAGAATTCGCTAATTTTTTAATTAATATTCATTGCAAAAAGCTTATCATATAATTTTATAAATCGTTAATCAAAATACTTATTAAATAAAAATTAATGGTTTTGATAAATATGAGTACAGAAGCTTCACTTCAGGCGCTGGAGGGGCTTAGAGATCTTTCAACGCTTAAATGGTATGTAATCCCCCTCCTTGCGATTGTTTTATATATCTATACTATCGAGATCAAGAAAGCACGTGAATCTGGTAATTGGAATGTTGTTTATTCTGGTCTGGCTCTTTTTGGCATGGATTTTATCAACGAAACTTGGAATGGTTGGGTATATCATCTTACACAACATTCAGCGTTTTGGACTACACCAGGACAAACTGCGTTGCGGGTGATGATGGGTTGGAATATTGAGATTATTTTCATGTTCTTAATATCAGGCATCGTTTTCGCAAATGCACTTCCAGAAGATAAGAATGCAAAAATTTTGGGAATTCCAAATCGCTGGGCCTTAGCTATAGGGTTTTCAGTTTTTTGTGTTTTCGTGGAGGTTCTTTTGAATATTGGAGGTCTTTTAGTTTGGGAATATCCCTTTTGGAACGCCTCTTTCACTGGGATTTGGTTGATTTTCTTTCTTGGATACTTTCACTTCTATGTTGTTACATTTTGGGTACATGACATGAGAGATAATAAGAATAAACTTAAAGTTTTGGGAATTATTTATGGATTTGCTATTTTGGCTAATATAATATGTCTAGGATTCCTTGGTTGGGTATATTAAAAAAAATTCTATATAGGCGAATATTGATTAATCGCCAAATTTTTTTTTGCTAAAAACTATGAAATAATTAGATAATGCAAATTCCAATTATATATTTCTCATCTTCTGGCAATACAAAATACATAGCTCAATTAATTAGTGAAGGGTTAAAATTCGCTAATTTTGAAACTGAATTGATTCCATTTAATTCTTTAAAGGAAAAGAATTTAGATTTTAATAGAATTAATGTATTTGGAATTGGAGCCCCAGTTTATGCCATGTCTTTCACTCCCAATATTAGAGATTGGGTTAAAAAAATTCCAAGGGTTAATCGAAAAATAAAATTTTTTTTATTCGATACGAGTGCTGGACTTCCCGGACCATCAATTAGAAACATAAGAAAAACATTGGAACTAAAAAATTGTGAGTTTATCGGAGCAATTGAAATAATAGTTCCTACAAGGGATTCAGTATTTGAAACGAATTTATTTAAATATGTTATGTGGTCAAGAAGAAGTATTGAAAGATCTTTCCAATTTGGAATTAAACTTGGTAAAATAATAAGATTGGGAAAAGGCACTTTAGATTGGTCATCAATACCTATGCCATTTAGTAGAGTAATTTATGCTTACTTTAAAGTATTAGAAAGACCATCTTATAACATTTTAAGTCGTTTATTTGGATTTAACTCAGAAAAATGCATCCAATGCAAAACTTGTGAGAAAGGATGCCCCACAGGAGCAATATCTTTTAATGAAAAACTAATAATCTATCACAATAGGTGCATGCTTTGTTTTAAATGTAAACGAAATTGCCCTACAAATGCTCTTTATTTTAAATTATTTCCTAAAGCAGTATATTTTAAAGGTCCAAAAAATATACGAGGATATATTTCTCCAGAACGGTTATTAGAAGAATATAAGAAAAGAGTTTGAATCAAGGATAATTAAAAAAGATAAAATAAAGTTAATAAAACTTGTTTATTTTATAGTTTTGATATTTAAAATGAAAAATATTTATCGATTTCTTCTTATAATTCCGCTTACTTATTTCAATTTATGCGGAATTTCTTATCTGATTTTTCTTCCAAGTTTTTCCAACTCATCACAAGAGAAAATTTTCGTTTCTGATGATGATCTTATAGAGATTAAAGAGTCTCCAAATTTGGCTTTAATTGAGGGAAATTTCTCAAGTTATATTCTATCCGTAAAATTAGATGAATTCACTTCAAGTGTTCAAGGAAATTTGAGCGTTGATTTTTATAATAATGATCCCGAAAGTTTTGAAAAACTTCCATTTCATCTCTATTTATCCGGTATGGAGTTTGAAAGTAGAATAGGTAATATTGAAATTCTAAATGTGGCAAAAGCAGATAACTCCGACATCGCTCTCACATTTGAAGTAGATTCAGGGGATCAAATTATGTGGGTGACTTTAGACACCACTTTAAAATCATTTCAGCGGGTTTCATTTATTATTAGATTTATTGCTACACTACCAGATGGGGGTATTGATAGAGCAAATTCACACGGAGATGATTATAACCAATCTCGAATTTATAAAGTTGCAAATTTTTATCCTATGCCATGTGTTTATGATGAATATGATGGCTGGAACATAGATCCTTATCTCGAGATAGGAGATCCATTTTATTTTGATATGGCTTATTATAACTTGTTTGTTGAAGTACCTATTGGATTTGTAGTAGCTGCAACAGGTAAATTAGTTGAAAAAAAGGTTAATGGATTAAATGCTCTCTATCATTTTGATACGATTTATCCTGTTCGAGAGGTTACATTTTCAACTTCAAAATATTTTAAGGTTGATTCTAAGATAGTGAATGGTGTCAATATTTCCACTTATTACTTACCAAAATCCCAATCTATTTGGAAGAATTATGCCTTAGATTATGGTATTAATGCTTTTACCTTATATAATGAAATTTTTGGTATATATCCTTATCCGACATTTAACATTGTAGAGGAATATTCATTCTTTGGTGGCATGGAATATCCAAATCAAGTTTATATAACGGAGTCTATTGATTATTGGGAATATCCACAATGGTTTCTCGAGAAATTTATCGTACATGAGACTAGTCATCAATGGTGGTATAATCTTGTTGGAAATGATGAAGTAGATTGGGGTTTTTTAGATGAGATGCTCGCTTGTTGGTCGACAGACTATTATGCTGAGATATATCATTCTGATTGGAAATATTTTCAATATGAATTATATATCGATGAAGTAAGGACTTATTATGCAAAAGAGGACCTACCAAATAGAATAAATCAATCGATATATGAATGTTATACAACATATGCTGATTACTGGTATATTGCATATAAAAAAGCTCCCTTAATTTTAGAAAAATTGCGTAATAGTATCGGTGATGTTAATTTTTTCTCAGGATTAAAACTCTACTTTGAGCGATATCAATATAAAATTGCTTTATTATCAGATTTACAGCAGTGTTTTGAGGATATCGTTGGGACATCATTGGATTGGTTCTTTTTGCCTTGGTTTGATAATCCATATCTTCCCAACTATGTTTTTACGAGTGTTATTTATGATTTGTATCAGAGCATGCTATATATTACTGTTGAAGACCTCAATGAAGCAAATAATAACTATCCTTATTCTCAACAAATTCCACTTCAGGTATATGACGCGAATGGAGAAATTTTATTCAATGAAATTGTTTGGATAAATAGTACTACGACTTTTTCCATACCAATGACAATTAATCCAACTGAAGTGAGTTTAATATACAATGAAAATGTATTAGGTCAATTAAGTTCTGTTGATATTGAATCATTAAAGGCAGGTGTTGAAAACCCAGTTATTGTGTCTATTATAATTATAATAATTATTGCTTGCAGTGTACCTGTGGGGTTGCTGATAATTTTTAAAATTATTCGAAAACGCAAAAAAAATTTAATGGATACCTAATATCTAGCATTTTGTTTTAATTTTTTTCCTTGATAATTATTAAATAGTTCAAAATGGAATAAGAAATATTAATTTAAAAAATAAATAAATGATAATTAATGGAAAATAACAAATCCGAGAAACTCACCAATAAACAAATGCTAGGATATTCATTTGGTGGCATTCCTATGGCATTACTTGGGTTTGTTTTCACATTATATTATGTTGAATTTTTCTTTGATGATTTACGACTATTACCCATATATTTTATCGTTGGTCAAATAATATATGCTATTGTTAATGCAATTAACGATCCTCTACTTGGACAACTTTCTGACCGAACAGATCGAAAAAAGTGGGGAGGTCGAAGATTACCTTATATTAAATGGGGTGCTCCAATATGGGGGTTAACTCTTATATTTACATTTTTTCCATTTGTAGGTCCTGAAAATCAGATATTACTTTTCATTCATTTTGTAGTGAGTATTTGTGCATATGATACGATGTTAACCCTCGTAGTTCTCTGTTGGATGGCTCTTATGCCAGAAATGACCACTGATATCGATGAACGTAATAAAATTAATTTTTTTGTTTTAATTTGGGCTGTAATTGGCGTATTACCTTTTTTTTTCATTTTGCCAATTTTTAAAGCAGCAGGATTTCCATGGTTTCAAATCTTAAATACAATTATTGCAATTGTTTCAATTATTTGTTATTGGATTGTTGTAAAAACGTCTGAAGAAAAGCCAGAATTTCAAAAAGACGAAGTTTTTCCTCTATGGAAATCCATCAAGGAAACACTTAAATTAAAATCATTCTTGGTTTTTATCGGATATAATTTTTGCAGTGTATTTAATAGCTCTATTGGATTTAGTTACCTTTTTACATATATTTTTATACTTGGTATTGATCCAGGTTTAGCAATAGCTTTATTTTTTTGCGTTTTTCTATTTATTGGCTATGGTTCAAATTATCTTTGTATGAAATTAAGATCTAAATGGAGCATGAAAAAAATTATTTTGCGATTTGGAATATTAAAAGTTATAGGAGCTTTCATTACATTTATTTTAATTTTAAATCCGATAACAGAATCATTAATTTGGTTCGGTTTTATCTGGACAACATTTTTTGGAGGATATGGTGTGTTTACTGTACCGATCATGAGTCTCAGCATGGATGAAGATGAAGTAAATCAAGGTACTCGCAGAGAAGGGATGTTTCTTGGTATGAATGCTTTTTTTACTAAGCCAGCACAAAGTCTTGGCCCAATAATTGCCACAATAATTTTAACTACCTATGGTTATGCACAAGGCGACATAATTCAGACCCCTGAAGCATTATTTGGAATTAAAATATTGTTTCTTTTAGTTCCGGCTGTTGTTTCATTAATCAGCTTAATTGTTATATATTTTTACCCAATATATGATGAGAGATTAAAGGAAATCCAGATAAAGTTGGAAGAAATTCATCAGCAAAAAAGGAAAAGACTCTCTTCTGCTCTTAAAAATTAATAAAATTAAAATTTTTTTTATTGAGTAATATATATTTCTTATAGTTCATCTCTGGGTAATCTTTCATTCACCGGTAAGAGTTAATTAAATTTTTTATGGGTTCTGTTTGATACCAATACGCAGTTGAGAAATAATCGTCTGATCTGCAATCTACATGTCCGTGTTCAAACTTTTACAATTTCTCTCTTTTATTAAGACAATTTATTATTTTAATTATCAAAAATCAGGAATATCTTTCAATCGGGTTAAATCTCCAGCAATAAATTCTTCCAAAAGATCAACAGTATTATCCCAAATGGTATTTATAATCGCTCTAATTTTATTTAAATCTTCTTTAGTTTGAAATTTTATATTAATCTTTTGAGCTTTATTGTCAATGTTTATCTCCATAGGAATTTCTTCTTTTAATCCACCTAACATTTGAAACATTGTTATAACTTCATCTGGTTCTGCTAAAGGTCCTTTTACTTCTTTTTTAACAATTAAAGTAATTTTTAAATTATTTTCATCAACTTTATGTTCAATGGCTTGTTTTAACATATTTCTTAAAGAAGGAATTATTTCTTCCATTTTTTTATCACTTCATTTGATAGTGATATTATTAAATTTCTTTTTTAATTATAGGAAGGTCAATATAGGAAGCAAACTTCTCATTTCTTTCAATTTTAATTGTTGGTCTACCTTTTGAGGGATAACGATAAAAAGTATCTTTATCATGACCAGCAATAGCAATTCTAATTCTGTGGTTTTTACGAATAACAACAGAAGTTGCATGTAGCCCAAATTTTAATTCTGCAATCTCACCAGGAGTAAGTGGTTGAGCATCTTCCTCATTGTATGTATGATATGGGATGAATATTTTGTATGGTGGTTTATCTGTGGAAATTTTTCGATGGATAACACGAAGTTGACCATCAGTAATGTAAGTTACATTTCCTTTTTCATCAATATCTTCTAAATATACATATACAGCATTATCTTCATGAGTTGAAGAAATGTATAGGTTAACAATAGTATGTCCAGTAATTTCCAAATCTTCTTCTAATGGTGCGCTTGTATAAGTAAGCAATTTTTCATCTATTTTTTTTCTATTTTCATAGATTATTGGTAAGCCTAATAAAGTCCACCAACGATTATTTCTCCCTGTAGTAGCGCGGAAATTTATTTCATAGGAATCTGCACTAGATTTGATTCGAGGTAAAGTTCTTGATAATGAATTGTTTTCCGAAAGGTACCATCTTTGCATTTTTTGTCCCTTTGGTGGCCATAAAATAGTTTTTTTCCATTTTTCTTCCACCATAGTATAATAATAAAGTGTTTTTCCTTGTATACCATTACCTTTCACGCATTTATCAAAAAAATTAATCCAAGCATTAATACGTTCTTTTGGAGAAGGAGTTACTTTCACTCTTTCAGGAAAAAATTGATTTGCGGGATAACTAGCTCCATGATTCCAATCACCTAAAATAGCGATCTGGGGATTATCTAAATTAGCAAATCGATGTATAATTACATCTACATAACCAGAATCAAGCCATGAACACCAAGCAAGAATAGGAACTCTTGTTTTTTCAAGCTCTTCTTTATGTGGATAAATACAAGTATCAATGATTTTAGTACCATCAGGGAGAGGTTCATCTCTATAGTTTTTATCATGCGTCATTTCATAAACATATTTATTAGATTTATGTTGATTCAAAGCCCCAATTAAAATTTTTAGGTCTTTATCCGAATCAACAGGTTTAACTCCTTTTGCAATTAACCAAACTACAGGAAGTAATTGCTTGAAAACTTTAGGATTATTTTTATCCAAATTTTTTCCAAAGAAAGACCATATTTCCATAAATTTCCAATCATAACACCCTCCAGGAAAAGCGATATCTATATATGCATCCCACATAGCATGCCCTGGCATAATAGCCTTAACAGCAGGATGATTATTTAAGGCAAAAAATTCTGAGCAAATACCTGAATACGATATTCCATTAGAAACTACATTTCCATCTGACCATGGTTGAAAAATAATCCAATCAACAACATCAGCTCCATCTTTGATTTCATCAACATACCAAGGATGTGGTCTTGTACCTTCTGATGCACCAGTTCCTCTCACATCTGTATAAACTATTGCATAACCTCGACTTGTATAAATTTCCGGATTAGGTGTAGAGGATATTACATCATCCAAAATCCATCTAAAAGGAATTCGAAGTTCCATTGCTCTCCAATACCGTGTTTGCACCAATAACGTAGGTAATTTTTCACTAGAAGACAAAACTTTAGGAAGGCAAATGGTGGTTGCAATTTTTATTCCGTCTCTCATTGGGATATAAGTTGAGCTAATTTTATAACCATCGTGATATTTTTTCTCTGGAATTTCACCTAATTCCTTAAAAGGATTATTTTCAATAGCATTAGGATCTGTCATTTTTATACCATTTGTTTGATTATAATTTTTTTAATTTTGGTATAATCTTATTCTGTTTTTTAAAAAATTTAAATAATTCATTAGAATCATAATTATTAAGTAAACTATAAAAAAACTTAAAATTATTAAAGAAATTTCTGAAATTAATAAATTTTCTCAAATTATAATAACAAAATCAAGAAAATCCTAAGTGATATTTGATTTAAATTTAATAGATTTCTTAACTTTTTTTGATTTGTATTAATCTACTAGTAAATATGAGATGAAGTATCCATTAAATTGTTGTTTTCTCTAAATTTTTAAGAAATTCTTCTTTAATATCTGCTCCATGACCAGGAGAATCAGGAATGATAATTTTACCATTATCTTTTTCATTATACTCAATTCCCCCTATAACAGGGTCCTCTTTATGCATTAAAGCAGAATCTAAGTCAACAAAAATTACATTAGGATTAGCACTTACAAAGTGAGCCGCTGCAGTTAACCCCAATCGAGATTCACCAAAACATCCGATCATACATTTCATTCCACAACTTTCTGCGATAGCATTTATTTTAAGAGCAGTAGTAATACCTCCAGATTTGCCCAGCTTAATATTTAAGTAGTCGCATGCTCCCATTGAAGCTAATTTAAATGCATCGTGATGATTAAACACTGATTCATCTGCACAGATAGGAATTAATGATTTTCTCCTTAATTGACGCATGTTTATGAAATCCCAATATGGAAGGGGCTGTTCAGCATATTGAATATGATAAGGTTCTAATTTTTTTAGAACTTCTATTGCAGAGGGTAAATCCCAACCTTGGTTAGCATCAATCCGAATTGAAATTTCTTTACTTACTTCTTCTCTTATTTTCTTAATTAGTTCTATATCCATCCTTTTATTTAATCAAACTTTCAACTTTATCGCTGAAAAACCCATATCAATACTATTTTTAACTTCATTAATGGCAGTCTTTAGATTTTCTTGGATGCCGATTGTGTAATCTGTGAAGATATCTCGTTTTTCGCCACCTAATATAACATAAAGAGGAACTCCTGTTGCTTTACCTAAAATATCATAAAGCGCAATATTAAATGCTGATTTAATTTGAGTTTGTTTAACAATAGTTTGATTAATTTCTTTCATACGAGTATCTATTGCTAATGGATCTTTACCCTTAATAACTTTAGCTATCAATATTCCTGCTTCATAAACAGTGTTTTGAGTATCACCAGTAATTCTTAATGAGGAACATGCTTCTCCAAGTCCATAAATATCCTTATTTGTATTAATTCGAATTACCACATTATTTGCTTCATAACTCGTGCCTAATGAGATTTTGAACGGAAATTTCATAGGAATATTGAGTTTAAAGAGATCAACACTAGTTATTTTTAAAGAATTATTTGGATTCATTTTTAACAATAATTCTAACAATAATTTAATTTTTTTCTATTAAAATCAAATAATAAAAAAATATTCTCGACTTATTATTATGTAGGTTATTTTTTAAATGTGAGAAATATGAGCGAAATTCAATTTGAGGAAGTTGAACAAATAATAGTCGAGATAATGAGAGAATTTAAAATTCCTGGTCTTTCCATTGGAGTTGTAAAAGATGGAAAATCTATATATGCTAAAGGATTTGGTGCAAGAAATTTAGAAAAAAACCTTCCTTTTACTCCAGATACTCTATTTGGAATTGGGTCTATTTCAAAATCTTTTACAACTTTGGCAGTAATGCAACTCTATGAACAAGAGAAGATTGATATACAAGATCCTGTAGTTAAGTATTTAAATTTTAAATTAGGAAAAAAGAACAACCCCATAAAGATTTTTCATATATTTTCTCATTCTGCAGGAATTCCTGAACTTGATGGTAATGTAGTTGCATTAATACGACAATTAGGATCTTTAGATCCAATCATTCCTATGAGTAGTTGGGATGACTTTTTGCTTCATATTAATAATGCAAATACAGAAATATTCGGCTCGCCAGGAAAATACTTCTTCTATAATAATGATATGTTTACATGCCTTGGATTGATTGTTAAAAAAATTACAAATATGAAATTCGAAGATTATATTAAAGAAAATATTCTAAAACCGCTTGAAATGAATAGATCAACCTATTTAAAGCAGGATTTTGAAAAAGAAGATGATGTTTTAACTGGATACCTCCCCTCTGATGATGATAAACTCGTTAAAGATGCTATGCATCCATTTGATAAGATTGTGTATGCACCTGGAGGGTTATTAAGCTCAGTAAGAGAAATGCAAAATTATATTATTGCTCTAATTAATGGAGGAAAGTTTAACCAATCACAAATCATTCAAAAATCTTCATTAGAGAAAATGTGGACTCCTTATATAAAAATCCCGGAAGAAACTAGTTATGGCGTGGGAGATTCTTGGTATGGCTATGGTTGGATTATAGAAAAAAACTTTCTTGGATATAAATTATTACAACATGGCGGAAATGTAGGAACTTCTACTGCATTTTTAGCTATCATTCCAAACCAAAAGATTGGTGTTATTATAGGAGCGAATAGTGATGCATCAATTGTTCTAGGATCAATTGCTCGTATTTTTCTCGCAATTCTTTTAGATAAAGATTTTGATGAAGCTGCTCCATTGATAAAAATTCATAAAAATATAAAATCATTAACAGGAAAATATAAAATCTACAAAGAATTGCAAACTATGGATATTTCACTTGATAATGGTGTTCTTTTTGCAAAAATTAAAGATCCTATTGAACCTAAACCAAGAATTTTACCATTAGCTCCTGAGAATTTAGAAGAATTAAAATTTTACGTTCCAGTTGCATATCCAAATCGAAAAATAAAGGTTCAATTTTTTATTGATGAAGAAACAGATGAGATACACCTAACATTTGATAGGTATTATTTTCATAAAATTTGAAATTATATTGATTATTATAACTCTTTTGGCTCATCTCTAGGTAATCTTTCATTTACTGGTAAGATTGGTTTAAATTTTTTATGAGGTTCCATTTGATACCAGTATCCAGTCGACGACCAATCGTCAGATCTTTGGTTATTGTGTCCATGTTCAATTTTAACCTTTATATTTTTATGAAAATATATAGGATCTTCTATATGATATCTATAATATGAGATTTTCCCACTCCAGTTATCTCCTCCAGGCATAGGAATTCCAAAATAAGGAGAGCAGTAATATTGTGAAGGACACCATGAAGTGCAAAAATAATCTTCTGTGCCCGTTCCGTAAAGAATTATATCTCCATCATCAATTTCTATATAGTCGTCTCCCTCTCCTGGCCAGTTGTGTTTATTTGTTTCTAAAAGATTGTGGATATCTAAATGACACCCCACATAATGACCTTCTCCCTCTGCTTCTAAAACCAAGTAATCCTCTTCATGATTTGGGTTCTTTTTTGACATTTTTTCAATTTTTCTAGCCTTTTCATAATCACTTCCTTTGCACGGATTTTCTCTATTCCAAGTGGCGTGAAATCTGCCAAAAGATGCGTCTAATTCTTGATATTCTTCATAATCAATATAAAAATAACATACCAGTTTGGCATCTGCTTCATTTTCAACCTCAATTTTTGCTCTTTTAGAAAAAGGCATTGGAAAAAAACAATTAAAGCCTTTTCCATCTTGAGGCCCCATTGAAAGAGGTAAACTCCAAAAATTAACAGTTCTTGCGTGTCCTATGCCAAAAAAATCACCGATAGGACATTCTACGGACGGATTCTTTTCATCATCCCACCACATGCGAATAACAACTTTTCTTAAAAAGAGGGTGTCTGGTGATGCGAGAGTCATCCAAATATGTTTTATACATCCAGTGCTATTAATATTACAAATTTCAGACTTATTTTTCATATCTACGACGATAAAATCAGCATTGGCTCCAGTTTTATCATAACTTGATACACGCTTTCTTTTAACATCTTTTTTTATCTTAGCAAGATCCATTAAAGAATTATAACCAATTTTCATTTTAATCATCTATTAAATCTTTTGAATTAATTTAATTTTATTAAAAAATAAAATTTTGCAGATTTTTTTTAAAAACATCTAGTAGAATGAAAATGTGATGTTTATACATATATCTTAGTTTCTGGAATCTCATGATAAATATATCCCAAAAATTTATGAAAAAAATGAAAAATCCAAAATGTTCGAGATTTAACGGCATCTACGGGGCAAGACCACACACAATTATAACATTTAATACAATATCCGAATTTCTTAGGATAGGGGATTAATTTAATAATTTGAACAGAACAAGCTTTTGCACATTTACCGCACTTTATACATTTTTTTTGATTGAAATAAGTGCTTGGAAGGAGAGCCATGCCAAATCGTTTTATCATAAACTTATATAACAATTTTACTTTCCATGAATGATAATCTAATTTTTTAAAAGATAATTCCCAATTTGGAAATTTATTTAATAATTTTATAATAAGTTTTGAAAATTTCCAGATTTTTTTCATATCTTGTTGATTTGGTCGATTCAAATAAATATCATCTTCTTTCTTGAATATCATTGAATGTCGAGTAGGAACTTTTAAGCAAGCAAGAACTTTATCACCTTTTTTGCGTAATATATTGGCTCCATTTAAAAGAGTATAGCCGGTAATTAGTCCATAAGTTGTAAAAAATACTGCCTTTCCGTTTTTATTTATTGGAAGATTATCAATAAACATTTTAATTGGTTTTACAACTTTCCAGGCGTAAACTGCTGATCCAATTACAAGTAAATCACTCTTTTCAACCAATGAATAATCAAAGGATGAGATTTGTTGCCAAGATTTGCCAGTTAAATTAAATAATTTACACTGCTGATTAGATTCAGTAAGAATTTTTTGTATATATTCCCCAATTTTTAATGTATTTCCAAATGGAGAGAATATAATTATTGAAATATATTTTGAGTTATTATTTTTTCCCATTTTCGATATATTTATGCTTATTATAAATGTAATTCTTCAAATCGCTTAATTGAATAATCTACTATCCTTTTTGCTTCTGCGGCATTTCTCCATTCTTTAAATTTTACGAATTTATGTGGCTCTAGTCTTTTGTAAGTTTCATAAAACTCTTGTATTTCTTTTAATTTATGTTTATGAACATCATTTATATCCATAAAACCTTCAAATCTCGCATCATTTACAAGAACAGATAATATTTTGGGATCATCACCATGTTCATCTTCCATTATTAAAGCACCGATAACCCGAACTTTTACAACACATCCAACTTCAAGCGGTTCATAACTTAATACCATTATATCAAGCGGGTCGTTATCTTCAGACCATGTTTGAGGTATAAACCCATATTCAATAGGGAAAACAACTGATGATGGAATTACTCTGTCTAAAACAAATACCTCCCATTCGTGTTTATACTCATATTTATCTCTTGAACCACTTATTACTTCAATAACTCCGTTTAAAATTTCTGGAGGGTTATCTCCAGATGGAATATTTTTCCATAGATCCATAGGATCTAAATTTAAATAAGTGTTATAAATATAA
>JAHLWE010000521.1 GCA_019058135.1 Promethearchaeota archaeon
AAACTAACCTTCAATAAATAATAAACAAATTCAATCAAGGTTTTTCCATTAAATATAATTGTTTATAATTGAATATAATTGTTTATAGATAAAATCTATAAACCTCAGATGACAGAAGAAGAACGTAAAAAGAAATATTCCTGTTGGAAGGATATAATATCTCGCTCTTTGTGCTATGAAAATTTCTAAAAATTTTTATTTTTTCTATTTAAATAATATAGAATGATTACAAAAAAATGAGTATGTTCTAAACAATCTTAAACTTCTTTTTTATACATTTTCTCCAAAAAAAAACGAAATAATAGTAATTATTTTTAAAATTATTGTTTTGCTCACATTTTAAAACTATTTACAATTTTAATCCATGATTTCAATAAAATATTTTTAATATCAAATATTTTTTATAATAGAATTGAAAAAAAATAGAAGAAGTTATGCCATTCTTTCGAAATAAGGATTCTCTAAGCATTTATTTTGAGGATATCAATGACGATCCTAAGAATTTCCCCATTATATTTTTACACGGGCAAGCTTCTTCTGTTATTTTCTTCAAACATCAAATCTCATTTCTAAAGAAAAAAAAATACCGGTCAATTTGTATAGATCCCATAGGTTTAGGACGTAGTTTTAAGCCAATTAGCATAAATCTAAAGGATCATTTAAGGGAAACTTATATAAGAGACATTGAGGATTTATTAAAACATTTAAAAATTAATAACAAATTTGGTATTTTGGCCCATTCTTTAGTTGGTGGCATGATAGCTCAACTTTTCACTAAAAAACATCCTGATAAAGTTAAATTCTTAATTCTTTTAAACTCTGGAGACTTAATGATTGATAATGACATCCGAAGTTCATTTTGGAATGTTTTACCTTACCACGTCAGAATTAATTTCCTCCAGATTGTAGAAAATTCTCTTGATGACGTTTTAAACCGCACAATCCCATTTATAAAGCTAGCTTTTACGGAGGATCCTGTTTATAAAGATTACACGGACCAAGAATTAGAGGAAATTATCGAAGAAGAAATATTTAATATGGTAAAAGAAGCAAAATCCTTTGATCCTTCTGATATTAAATGCCCTACGTTGATTGTGAGTGGGATGTTAGATAATTACAGTCCTTTGACTTTTTCTGAAAGATTAGCTGAAAAGATTCCTAATTCTGAATTGATTGCAATAGAATTTGCTGGGCATCTTGCTCCATCACAAATCTATAAAGAGATAAATGGTCATATTGGCAATTTTCTTAAAAAAATAGCCAAATAATAAATTTTTTTAAATATTATTTTTTGTGTTTATTATGAATTTAGAAAAAAGCAGTATTATTTTTAATGATAGTCATCAAACAATTTCTTTTTTAAAAAAAGAGGTCGAAAAATTTGTAAAAGAAAGAAAATGGAATAAATATCATACTCTTAAGGAGCTAGCGCAAGCAATATCCATTGAGAGTGCAGAATTATTAGAATTATTCCTTTTTAAAAACCTCGCTCTTGATGAAATATTGAATGATTCTGATCTTACCTCAAAAATTTCTGAGGAATTTGCTGATATCTTTATTTATCTTCTTAGTTTTGCAAATGTAATTAATTTGGATATCTCCTATGCTTTTCAAAAAAAAATAGAAAAAAATCGTAAAAAATATCCGCTAAGTGAGTTTTCTAATGGTACATATAAAAAGAAATGACTTCTTTAAATATTTACTACTTAATTAATAATCTACCTTATAAGGCATAACAAATAAAATAAGAATGAAATGATTGACGATATATTAAATGAACAGATAAGATATACTCTTAAAGAAACTAATTATCCGAATTTAGGTAAGAAATATCAAGGAAAGGTCAGAGATAATTATTCTAAAGAAGGTATTAGAATTATTATTGCTACTGATAGGTTGTCATCCTTTGACCGAGTTATCACCACTATTCCATTTAAGGGACAAATTTTAAATCAGCTCTCATCATTTTGGTTTGAAAAATCTAAAAATGTGGTAAAAAATCATTTGATTTCTGTTCCGGATCCTAATGTTTCAGTTGTTCATGAATGCAAGACAGTTCCAATAGAAATGGTGATTCGTGGTTATATTACTGGAAGCTTGTGGCGTGCTTATCAAAAAGAAGAAAAATTTTCTGGGATTGAATTTCCAAAGGGATTAAGAAAGAATCAAAAATTTGATGAACCAATAATTACTCCCTCAACTAAAGCCACCCACGGTCATGATATCTATCTCTCTAAAAAGGAAATTTTAGATAAAAATTTGGTATCAAAATCCATTTATGAACAGATGGAAGAAGATACCATTAAATTATTTGAATTTGGGCAAAATTTTAGTAAAAAAAATAATCTAATATTAGTAGACACAAAGTATGAATTTGGATTAAAGGATGATGAGCTTTTAGTTATTGATGAGATTCATACACCTGATTCATCAAGATTTTGGATTGCTGATACATACGAGGACTTATTTGGTAAATCTGAGGAACCTGAAATTCTTGATAAAGAGTTTTTTAGAGGTTGGCTGATGGAAACTTTTCCAGAAACGTTTCCTAATATTAAACCAAATGAAAAAATCCCCGAAATTCCAAATGATATAAAAGTAAAGTTAGCAAAACGTTATATTAATAATTTCGAAAGAATAATTGGGGTGCAATTTAATCCTGATACTAAAAAGGATCCTATTGAACGAATTAAAAATAATTTAAAAAATGCTGGTTATTTATAATTTTTAGATGAAAAAACCAATGAATTGATAAGAATTTTGATTGGGATCATACTGGAGTTTCTTTTTCTATATTAAATCTTTTAAATGATTAAAGATTTTTGTCGTTATAAGATGCTCTTTAAAATCATTTTATTTTTCCTTTAATAAAAATTAATAAAAATTAATAAAAGGCATTAAATATTTTGTTAATTATTAGAATCTTGAAGGATTACATAAAGGAATAGAATATTATGGAATTTATCGTAGAAATCGTCTTAGAAAACAAACCGGCGGCACGGGATCCGGTAGGTTCCACTATTCAGAAAGATCTGATGGCTAAGCAAGGATATGATATGGTTTCAAATGTCAGAACAGGGCAATATTTAAGGATTTATGTAGACGCCGAAAATGAGCAATCAGCAGAAAAACTCGTGGAAAAAATGTGTAATGATCTTAGGATTTTTAATCCAGTGACCCAAAATCTAACAGTTCTAAGTGTTAAAAAGAAAAATTAAAATTTATTTTTAAAAAAATGAGTATAAGAATTGCTGTTATCCAATTCCCAGGGTCAAATTGCGATCGTGATGCAACTCATGTATTAAACAATGTTATTGGCATCCAAGCGGATTTGATTTGGCACACTAATTTTAAAGAAAGAAAATATGATGGTTGTATTCTTCCAGGTGGTTTTTCTTTCGGGGATTATTTACGTGGCGGAATTATTGCAGCTCATAGTCCTGCTATAAAGGAAGCTGAGATAATGCTTAAAGATGGACGTCCTGTATTAGGGATTTGCAATGGTTTTCAAATTCTTACAGAAGCTGAATTTTTACCTGGTGCACTTTTAAGAAATGACACTTTAAAATTTCAATGTAGGTGGGTGCATTTAAGGGTTGAAAATAATGAAACGGCATTTTCAAATCAAATGAAAAAAAACGAGATAATGGATATTCCCATTGCTCATAGTGAAGGAAGATATTTTTATGATAACTTAAAAGAATTATATGATAATGATCAAATTGTTTTTAAATATGTTTCAAAAGAGGGGCTTCTTAATGAAGAATCAAATCCAAACGGCTCATTCGATAATATTGCTGGAGTTTGTAATTTAGAACGAAACTGTGTTGGCTTAATGCCTCATCCTGAAAGAGCTTCAGAAGAAATCTTAAGCCCATTTAAGAATACTCATGGAATAAAATTATTTAATTCAATGGTTAATTTTATAAAATCCAAGATGTAATCAAATGCCTATAGTTGAGAATGAAGGAGAAACAGTTGAAGTTGCTCTAACAGAAAAGGAAATAGAAAAGATTAAATCACTTCTTGGAAGAGACCCATATATTACGGAATGGGGTATGTTTGATGTAATGGGAAGTGAGCATTGTTCTTATAAATCTTCTCGCTCTAAATTAAAATTATTTGAACCTGCCGAAGAGAATTATGATTATGTTCTAGCGGGTCCCGGACAAGATGCAGGTGTTGTTGATATTGGAGATGATTATTGCATTGCATTTCGAATTGAGTCTCATAATCATCCTTCTGCAATAGAGCCATATCATGGCGCAGCTACGGGTATAGGGGGCATAATTAGAGATATTTTATGTATGGGTATGCGTCCAATAGCATTGTTGGATCCACTTCGATTTGGAAGATTAGAAAATAACTCTCATTCTCAATGGCTACTAAAATATGTTGTAAAGGGAATTGCTGATTATGGAAATTGT
>JAHLWE010000522.1 GCA_019058135.1 Promethearchaeota archaeon
CCATTAAAAATTAATTTTTCAAATGGGATATTAAATTTTTCAGAATATTCTTTAACAAATTTTTCTGTTGGAACATCATTGAGGTTAATTTCAAAACCAAGATTATTATTTACTTTAGTAAGTTCTTTTAGAGATTTTGCTAATCCATCAGAAGAGTCAATACTTGACGTTGCTAATTTGTTTTCTGCCAGAATTTTACCTTCTATTTTGCTAACTGAAGGATTAATAACAGAATCGATTGCTTTTTTATACTTTAGATTAGAAAAATCTCCAAATTTATTTAAAATAATATTAAAACCAACTCCAGTAAGACCAAAACACCCATTTATGCATAAAAAATCCTCCGATTTCATTCCTTTTCTGTAGATTATTTTGTTTTTTTGTCCGAATCCAAATACAGTCGGGTTTATAATTATCTCCTCTTTAGTTTCATTAAGATCTCCTCCTAGATACTTCAAATTAAATTTTTTACAAGTCTCAATTATTCCCTTCATAAGTTCTTTGAAATCGGTTAGTAGCATATCATTTGGAAGTCCTAAAGAGATAATTACTGCCACCGGTGTGATTCCCTTTACTAGTAGATCACTAATATTCATAATAATTGATTTTTGTCCGATATGAAAGGGGGTCATTTGTTGGGGAACATCTGAAGTAGAAACGAGCATATCGGTATTTATAACAACATAATTTTGATTTAGATTACCTTTAATTTTCAAATTCATAAAAAAAGCATCATCATTTTGTATTTTTTCACCGGTCTTTTCAAAAATTAATTGTTCGATAATCTCAATGATTTTTGATTCCCCAAGTTCTTTGAGAGTTAATCTTTTCATTGCTTTTCTTGAGTATGCTTTTCTGAAAAAAAATTTATAACTACTTTAAAATTATTATTATTTAATTTTTAAAGGTATTTATAAAAATGCCTCTGTAGCCTAGTGGTATAGCGTCTGATATGTATATGTATTAAAGCACAGAAGTCGTAATCAGAAGGTCGAGGGTTCAATTCCCTCCAGAGGCTTTATTGTTATATTTCTTTAACGGTAAGAAATTTATCAATCATTTGGAATGCAAGCATTTCAAATGCATCATTTACTCCTGTTCCATCTTTCGCAGAAATTTCAAAATATGAGAGACCTAATTCTTTTGCTAGTGCTTTTGCTTCTTCTTTTGTCACATCTCTCTGGTCTATTAAATCAATTTTATTCCCCACTAAAATTAATGATGTTTTCTTCGAATCTTTTAATATTTCTTCATGCCATTTCTTTATTTTATCAAAAGTATCTCTTCTCGTTATATCAAATACTAGTAATCCTGCTTCAGAATTTCGTAGATAAGTTTGGCGAACTCGAGCGAATTGAGCTTGTCCTGCAAGATCCCATATGACGAAACGAACTTTTGTATTCAAATCTTTAAATTCACATTCTTTTTTCATAATGTTTGTGCCTATTGTTGCTTTATAACTTTCTTGGAAATTATCATGAACAAATCTCATTACCATAGATGTCTTACCAACACCACCTTCTCCGCCAAGAATTAATTTGTAAGCATACTCTTCCGATTTTACGCCAATCTGTTGAAGTTTTCCTTCTTTTTTTGTAATTATTTCTGACCCAACCTTTTTATAAAGATTTGGTATAACGGACTTACCTCTCGGCCATCAAATATTCTTGCAATTTTTTCTGCAGCTAAATAAGCATAGGGAAAAATGGGATCAATCATTGCAATACCATCCAAGATTGAGATAAAAACAGCATCCTCTCCGGCTTCGCAAAAAATTAGCCTATATTCCTCAGTATCAAATGTTCCTGTCCCAAAATTCCCTGAACTAAATTCTTGTGTAATCCTTTTCAATACAGGCTCGATTAGTGAAGATAAACCACCAATTATTTCCTCATCAATTTTATCTTCTCGAGATTGTGAGGCTAGGACCAATCCTTCTCTATCTACAATTATTGCAGCTAAAAGATCTTCTCCAACAGTATTAAAATACCATCTTAATAAAGCTTCTAATTTTTTTCTATCTATTGACATGACATGGAATTAATATAATTAAAGTTATAATTGTAAATAATATAAAAATTAAGTAAAATATAAAAGACTTTAATAAAAATTTTTTAGATAAAATTAATAACTGATTCGGATGATAATCTAAATATTTGTTTTTCTAATTAAATTGGAAAAATTTTTAATTTTTTATTAAAATAATTAATTGAAATTTATATCTTTAAAAAATTCTAAATAAAGAAGGAGTCGCCAAGCATGGTCAAATCTTGATTTAGGTCAAGAAATTAGAGGTGATGGACCGAGGCTCCATTGGCGTAGGCCTTCGGGGGTTCAAATCCCCCCTCCTTCACCAATTAAACTTTTCAATTTTAGATAAAAATAATTAAGAAACAAAATTTCGTGTTTTCTTAATTTAAGTTTGATTAAAAAATGTTTTCTAACCTGTTAATTATGTCATTTTGAATTGGTGTTCCAAGATCAATAAATGTTGCATTATATCCACCTACTTTTACAATTAAATCAATGTATTTTTCAGGATGTTTCTGAGCATCTTTAAGAGTTTTTGTTGAAACTACATTTGGTTGAATTTGCATACCCCCTGAATCAAAGTAGGATTTTAATAAAAAATAAAATTTGTCTACGTTTTCCTCCTTTTCAAGATTTTGCGGATGAATTCTAATGTTAACTGCAACTCCATTTGTAGCGTAATCATAATTTAATTTGGCTACAGAATTTAAAATTGCTGTAATTCCATTTTTTTCAACTTTATTTACGGGAGATAAACTATTTGATATCGGTTCCATTGCTTTTCTTCCATCAGCAGTGGGTCTGGTAAAAAAACCTTCCATAACATGTATACCCATTGAATATGCTCCCGCATTATATCTACCTCCTCTGAGTGGTACATGTTTAGCAACTTCAGAACTATATAAATCCCATAACTCTATTGCAAGAGAATCAATACTTTTTTTATCATTTCCCCATTTATCATAGTTGTTAATCAATTTTTGTCGAAATAATTCTTTATCTTTAAAATTAGAATTCATAATTTGAATGAATTTAGGAAGCGAAATTAGGTTTTCTTCATATACTACTTTTTTAATGTTATGTAATGAATCAACTAATGTTGCAAAACCATACCCGGTTATGGAAGAAAAGTTATATTTTGCACCTCCACAAACATAATCCTTCCCACTCTCCATACATCCTTTTAATGTAGCTGAAATGAATGGATCTTGAAAGTATTTCATTACTTCAATATCACCCACTTCTACTATTTTTACTGACTTATTTATATTAAATCTTAATTGATGAATAAAGGCTTCTAAAAGATCTTCAAAAGTTTTAAAGATTGTTGGATCTCCAGTCTGTAATCCATCAACAATTTTTGACATATTACTATACCCATTATTCAAAGTTAATTCTAAAACACCAGGCAAATTCAGAAACATTCGAGCAGTTGCTTCAAAACTGTTACCTTGCCCAGTAGGTTCAACGCATCCAATTAAAACATAATCTCGAGCATCTTCTAAAGAATATCCTGCTTTAATCAATGATGGGATTATTATATCATCATTATAAAATGCTATTCCTGAGGTGTATTTGAAAACTTTTATTGTTTCTTTAAAAAATTCTTTTGGTGTATTTTTGTGTATTCTTACCGATAAGTCCGTAGTAAAAATCTTTAGATTTCTATAAGCTTCAAGAAAGAGATAAGAAAGATCATTTGTGGCATCAACTCCATTTTTATCCATCCCAGAAATAGTTATTGTTTGAGTGTTTTGACCTAGTGCATTGGCAACCATTGTATAATCTGTTGGTAATATTGTAACATTCCAAGTTAATTTTAAATTTAATTCTTCTATTAATTCTAAAGCAAATTCGTGAGTAATCTTATTTTGTTTTAAATCTTTTTGATAATAGGGCCATAAAATTTGATCTAATCTTCCTAAAGCGACAACACTTCTATTATAAATGATATTTATTATATTTTGAGTAAACCATATATACTGAATTGCTTCATAGAAGGAATCAGGAGGCCTTTGACCAAATTTTTTCATCATTTCTGCAATGGTTTCGAGTTCATTTTTTCGCTGGTCATTTTTTTCATTATATGCTTTTACATAAGCAAGATCTGAATAACGCAATGAAAAATCAATGGCTGCTTTATAAAATATCTTTACAGCTTCATAAAAATCGTTTTTTTCCTGATATTTATGATCATTCTTATCTAGTAGTTTTTGATATGATTCAGCTTCTTTAATTATTCCAGCATAACCTAGTTTTAGTAATTTTTCATAACCAGCAGATAAATGACCTTCAGAAGTTCCTATTTGGATAGCGATATTAGGAGCAACAGCAGCTAACTTTCTAGTACTACTGATAAGCTTTTCATCAACCAATCGTTGATATATAATATCACTATATAAAGCTTTTCCCTTCCAAAATGGAACAAGCTCTAATAAATCATCAATTTCATGATCTTCAATTTGGAAAGGTTGAAGTTTTCTTTTTCCGAATTTTAAAATACTACTACGTTTACTAAAATTATCATCATAGGAAAGTAAATCAAAATTGATTTTCTCACCTAAATTTTTACTCGTTTCATTTCCGACAAGCAATTCATCATTTCTAATAAAAATAGTCATGTTCTTTAAAGTGTGTGCAAGTGCCCTAGCTCTTTTCAAAATTTCAGGGTCTTCTTTGTTTTCTTTATATATTTCGGTAAAGAATTTAATACGTTCTATGCATAAATCATAATTACTTGAAAGAAGATCCATTTTTAACTTGATGGTTCTTTGCAGTGGGTTTTCAGTGCTCAATCTAAAACCAATACCTTTCTTTAAACACTATTTTTTTGGAAGGATTCTTAAGTAAAATATTAATTACATTTACTGTTTCTTATAATTTTAACATAATTTTGCTTATTTAAAAAATCAATTGTAATATTAATTTAGATTTTTTATAATCGCGTTTTAATAGAAGTGAGTAAAAAATTTGATTTAGGATAGGATTAGAAAAAGTCTGATAAATGATGTTGCCTTATTTTTGGATTGTTAGCTACGGATTTTACGTATGACTCAATTAATTCCATTCTTTGTTTAGTATAATTATCTAAATCAAATTTTTTTATTATTTTTAATGAGCGGGAAATATATTTTTCGATCCCACCACGATTCACTGTTAAGATGATTTTACCACCACACTTACATACACCTCCTGTGTATAAAGGTGGGGTTCTATATTTTTCATTACATTTAACACATCTAAAGTTTTGATTGGTGAATGAACGCAGGTTTCCAAGAATGTCAGGAGTAAAATGAGTTTTTAAAATTCTTCTGGCAACATCTTGGACATTTACAGACTTTATGATTTTTGCCAAATATAATTGAGCATGTATTTTTTCATCTATTGTTTCATATAATTTATAAGCCGTAGTAAGAGGGCCAGCATTAATTGATTCAGTGGGATGAGTGAATCCAAGTTGTTCAAATTGGAGTTCAGATCCGAGACGTGTGCTTTCCAATTCCATTTTATCTATTATTTCAATAGGATCCAAATATTTCTCTGTACTTTCATAAAATTCTAAGGGATATTGATAAAGAGTATCAATGTTATGGGCCTCTGAATCAATTTCATTTGGGTCAAGCCTTACTGATATAACAAGTGGTTCATCCATTTTTCCTCCAATTTTACTTGGAAGATAATGCAGTGAAAAATTAAGTAAACAATCCATTAATAGCATCAATCCATCTTCATCCCCATCACAATTTCGACGTTTCGCAGCATGCCAGAAAGGGTGTGCGTAAATAGCCCTAGCTGATGAAAAGCCAATAGCTCTCCCAATTATTCCTGCGGAAGTATGGGGTGCTAAACCTATAAAGATTTGGCCTATTAAATCAGATGTATTCTTAATATTATAAAATGGATTTATATTATAGAAAGTTTTCAATTCGTCATCAAGAAAATTGGCAACTTTTACAAAATATTTTGCACTATGTTCGGATAAAAGAATATCTTGTACTTTTAATTCAAGAATTTGTTCATCGTTTTCAAGAGGTTTCCCATAAATGTCATATAAATAACCAAATTCAATTAGTTTCTTTATAGAAGTACCAATTTCATTTGGTTTGAAGTGTGTCAATGGGAGATCAGTTGCATCATAACGAATTGTGCCATCTTTATATACAAAAACTCCGTGTAATGCTCTCAAGATTCCTTTTTGGAGTGGTTCTGCAACTTTCATTAAATTTGTAAGCCCATATACACCCTTGACATTGGGAAGAGAATGATTTATCTCTTTCATAATTGAATTAATATATTTTTTAAAATTGAATAATGCTGGAGTCGAGTTTTTCAGCATTCCGTTACAATATGGACAAGATACATTTTTTGCATCAACGAATTTCTTGCAATTAGGGCAAAATTTTTGGAATTTTGTGTGAGTTCCACATGTGTTGCATTTATTAAAAATAGTAATCGTATTACAATTAGGGCATTTTTTTCTGCAAATATCAATTTTGATCTTACCCAATTCAATTGCTTTTTTAATAGTACGAGAGCTGCCTACTTTTTTACTTAAGGGAAATAATACATGAATTGGAGGTTTCATTTTTTTTTCTTCAGATTTTTCTGGTCGCCCCATCCGGGATCCTATATAATGGTAACACATATTTTTGATTTTCATGGCAGATAATGAATTGAATAAGTCAAAGATATTTGATATTTTAGAGAGATCAATATCTTTTTTAGATTTTAAACCGAAAATTTCCTCATAGATTTTATTTTTTGCCTTGCTAAATACGATTTTATTGTCAATAATTCTATGCGGGATAAAAGCTTTCTCTAGGATAGATTTAATTTCTGGAATTATATCCAAAGTTAAAATCCCATTTTTATAATTATCTATAAAGAACTTTCTTAATGAGATGATTTCTTTTAATGTTAAGTTATTCCAAAAATCAGTATATACCGGATGAAGTGGAATATTTAGAATTTTACTAATAGCAATTGCTTCTTCCGAAGAGGGTATCTTTTTAAAGAAGTCTGTATGATAAGATTTTAATCTATCTTCCTCAATGGGAAATTTTTTAATTTTTTCTTTATTCTTTTCCAATGAATTCTTTAAATCTAGAGCCCACCATTCTTCACAATATCCAGATGGGAGTAAAATATGATTATTTTCAACGAATTCTCCAAAACTAATAAGAATATCTCCTAAAAAGAGAATTTTTTCAATATCTTTGTATAATTCATTAGCCATAGATTTGGTTTTTATCTTTACTACGTTTCCATTTTTTAACAGAACAATTGGTGTTTCAATACTAGAAACTGGGACAATAGAGGCACTTTTTCCAGGTCTTTCTATTTTAACTTGAGTGCCAATGGCTACAAAATTATCTAAAAGAGTCATTGTTACTGGATGCATCCCGCATGCAGCCAATCCACTATTGCGTGATCTCCCGTAACGAATTCGATGACCTCCAATTTCTGAAGGATAGCTAAAGACTGGCCTTCCAGCGATAATATCAGTAATAAATTTTTCATTTTTTGCGATTTTTTGATGTTTAGATATTTTAATTTCTTTTTCTAATTTCAATTCACTAGATTTAGATATTTTTATTAATTCATCTAGCCATTCCCATCCATTTAATTTCATTTTATTTGTAATTTTTTGAAGCTTACTCTTTTTTAGAAGGATTCCGTCATTTAAAACTAAACATGCACCACCCCTAATTCTATTAGTATCTATTCGAGGGAGATCCCGAAAAGCTGATACCTCTTCTTTTTCTGTTGGGTCTCCATTAATTTCTACAGGTAAATTTTTAACTGCAAATCTAATTTCCTCATTAGATGCAGGATATTGCAAATTTAAAATGCGATTATAAAGTTTTATTTCTTCCACCATTCGCCCAATTTCTCCCTCAGTAGCCTTATATTTAGATAAATTTATCTTTTTTCTTACCATATCAGCAAGTAGTACGCATAATGCAGTTGTTGTTCCACCAGCGGCTCGTATAGGTCCAGCAAAGTACAAAGATAAATAAGAGTTACCTAAATTGTCTTTTCGGATAAGAATTCTTGAGATTCCTTCCAATGGAGCTGAAACAACACCTTGTGTTTTAATCGCTAATGCTGCTCTAATTGCTCTATCAACTCTTTCATCCTTTGATTCAATGTTACCTAATTTTTTATCTAATATTTCTGTTGCAATTTCAAATACAATTTCATCTTCATTTAATCCATTCGCTTTTAACTCTCTAAGGCGTTTAGCAATTCCTTTTGGTCCAATTAAAGTTTCTACTCTCCCAGCAAGATCCTTAGCAATAGGAGACTCTACATCTGTTGATGGATCTAACCCCCTACTTTTCGCTTCTTTTGCAATATCATAAATTTGATTTATTCGTTGTTCTAGCTCATTAAAATATTCTTCTTGCCTTTTACTTAATACTACCATACTAAACCAAATATTGTTTTTTATAGTTGTAAAATCTGTAATGTAAAACTATATAGTACCATATTATATTTTATTCCTGTTATTAAGGAGATATTCAATATCTGTTAAAGCGATATACAGTGCTATTATTTTTCATAAAAAAATAAAAAATTTATTATATTACTTTGAATAATTGTAAAAATTAATAAAGTAAAATGGAGTTTTCATTTATTATTTTCTTTTATTTATATCTTAAGAGGTTATTAAAAAAATATAAAAAATATTCAAATAAAATTAAAATTGTTGGATTTTATAAGTTAATATTTAAAAAATTTATGGAATTTGCTAATAGGGCATGGAAAGAAATCACTCACGTTATAATCAAACAGAGATCAGAAAGTTTTTAATTAAGAAATTATTAAAATCTGGTATTAACATATCACCAGAACTATTTAATTTAATTTTGGAGTCAGATGATCCAAATATTAATATTGATATCTTAATAAAAGAAACAAGTTTCTTACCTTCTTTTAACAATCATATTACAGTAGATGAAATACTAAAGATTCCAAATAATAAAAGACCATACATTTTTACGAATTATCTTAATCAATATCAAAAAATTAAAAATATTATAAAAACCTCAGAAATTAATAAAGCAGTTGTTAAAATTGAGAAAACTTCAAACATTTCAGAGGATTTGATTAAAAAAAAAGAAAGTAATGATATTAAAGCTAAATTTGAAACCACTTGTGAGGAAGAAGATAATGAAATTGGGGAAATAATTTCACCTCCCGAAATTTATCAAAACGATTTATTTTCAGAAAATTATGATGTTAAATCGGCTTATGAGACGAAAATACAAAATTCTCTCAAAATTGATGATAGGAAAGATAGTAAAGTTGAAATTAATAAAATAAAAATAAATCAAACTTATTCTAGTATAAAAAGATATAGTCCGTTAGCTAAAGAATATGATGCAAAATATGAGATATTAAAAGATCCAACTGGAAAGATGAATACTTCGGGAGAATACGAAGATTTTTTGGAACTTTTTAAAGACAGATTTTATACATTTAAAAAATTAATGAGAAAACGAGAAAATATTTCAGCAGCAAACAATATTGCAAATATTTTAAGGTTAAATCAAGTAGGCGAGGTAAAAGTAATAGGATTAATCATAAACATTAAAACAACATCATCTGACAATAAAATGATACAAATTGAGGATTTAACTGGACGAATAAATCTTTTAGTAAAAAATGACTCAATTAATTATGAGTTGTTCCAAAAAACGAATTATTTAGTAAATGATATAATGATTTACGTCGAAGGTTTTTATAGACCTGGGGAAAAAAATAGACCTGGAATAATTTTTGTTCGAAATCTTACAGAAATAGATGTACCAGTTTCTTTTAACCCAGCATATTCTGATATTCCTTTATCTATTGCATTAATTTCCGATTTGCATATTGGAAGTAAAAAATTTATTCCAAAATTATGGAAAAGATTCATTAAATTTTTGAATGGAGAGTTTGGAAACCAAAAAACAAGAGATTTTGCAGGTAAAATTAAATATGTTATGATAGCAGGAGATTTAATTGATGGAATTGGGATATATCCCAATCAAAAAGAAAATTTAGAAATTTCAGATATTTATAAACAATATGAGAAAGCAGCAGAGTTATTAAGAGAGATCCCATCTTATATAAAGATATTTTATTCACCTGGATCTCATGAGCCCGTGCATAAGGCATTGCCTCAACCCGCTGTTCCAAAAAAATATATTGATGGTTTGTTTGATTTGGGTGTTATTTGTGTGGGAGATCCAGTTTTAATTCAAACTGAAGGCGTAAAAACATTATCATTTCATGGTGACAGTTTAATTGATCTTAATATGTCAATTCCAGGTTTATCTCACGAACAACCAACAAAATCAATGAAAGAAATATTGAGATTTAGACATTTAGCGCCCTCATACGGAGGAAAAAATCTAATTGCTCCAGTGAGAAAAGACTGGTTAGTAATTGATACTATTCCTGATATTTTTCATACCGGTCATATTCATATAAGTGGTTTTGGGAATTATCGTAATATTTTATTAGTAAATAGTGGATGCTTTCAAAATAAAACTAAATATATGGAATCTTTCGGAATCAATCCAACTCCAGGTAGGATTGGTATTGTTGAACTAGATAAAAGGAAAATAACAGAAATCAATTTAAATAGTTAAGCTATTAAATAATAACTAATTTTTGTAAAAAAAATGATTATTAATAAAACACCTTCAAATCACAAGGAATTGATAATATATATTTGGAGGAGCTTAGATCTTCAATCAATTGGGAGGGAAGAGCTAATTTATTATATTTCTTTTGAATTATTTCTTTTAAAACCAAATAAATCAGTTCAATTAGTCAATGAATTAATAAAAAAAGGTTTTTTAGTTGAAAAAAGTGGTAAAGTTTTCCTTTCTAAAGAATTACGAGAAAATTTCATTACTTGGCAAAAAAAAAAGAATGAAAAAGTGAAAAATGCGCTAGAAGATATTAGTTTAAAAGCAATTAATCTTAATAATCTTTCTAAAGAAAGAAAAGGTTCATTTAATATGCTTTTAAAAGAATTATCAGATGAAAGTACTCTAAATAGGTCAGTATCAGTTTCTAAAAACTCTTTTACATTTCATGAACTTAATATTGATCAAGGAATAATAAGAGGAGAGGTTAGTGGTACTAAAGAAAAGCGTTATAAATTTGAAGTTGAATTAAATAAAAAAAAAATCATTCATGATTGCCATGATTATTTAACTCGCAAGAGTAGGCAAAAAAAGTTATGTAAACATTTAGTAAAATTATTTATAATTTTAAAATCAGAAAACGAATCAAAAACTGAAAAGATATTAACGAATATTATTGAAGAACTTGATAATTGGGAATTTATTTAAAATAATTTTTTAAAAGTATTTTTATTTAATTTTGCTTTTCCTTTTTGTGCAATAATGGGTTTATAATTAAGGATGTGTTTTATATTTTCAATTTTTTCTAAAATTTTAAATAATTGATCTAATGGCATATCTAATTTTACGATTTTTGAACGACCATAGTAACCCATTGATACTACTTCAGCTTTAATGATACCTGCTAATGCCAGCTCATTTATTAAATCACTTACTCTCCTTCGTGTTAATTTCTTAACACCAGGAATTTTATCATAAATTTCAAGATAAACATCATAAATATCACCAGTAATTATTTTTAAGTTAGGAAGATGTTTTGAAATTAGAAAAATAGAACATAAAACTAATTGAATTTGCTTTGGTAAGCTCTCTATGAATTGTTCCGTATTATCTTGTTCTAAAGATTTTTGAGCTTTATAAACAAATTTTGATGACACCTTTTTATTATGACTTCTTTCTGCTAATTCACCTGCTTTTCTAAGTAATTGTAGAGCTTTTCTAGCATCTCCATGTTCTTTTGCAGCAAGTGCTGCACATAATGGAATTGTCTCTTCCGATATCACGTTTTTAAAAAAAGCAATTTCAGCTCTTTCTTGTAAAATATCTGTCAATTCCTCAGCATTATAAGCGGGAAAGACTAATTCTTCTCCACCAAAACTGCTCAAAACTCGAGGATCAAGAAAACTTTTAAATTTTAAGATATTTGATATTCCAATTAAACAAACCCTACATTTTTTTAATTGATATTTCTCATTTAATCTAGTTAAATCATATAATATTTCATTTCCACCTTTTTTTTTAATCAAAATATCGATCTCATCCAAAACTATAAAACATACAGAGTTGCCAACAACATCATCTAACAAATTTAAAAGCTTTTGAAAAACTATATCTTTTGGCAAACCTGTTGGCGGGATTTTTTCCTCTAAGGAAAGAGTATTAAAAATATTTGCTAAAATTCTATACGGAGTATTAACTTGCTGACAATTGTTATAAATCCACCAAGGTCTATTTCTTTGAATTTCGTTACATTTTTCATCAAGTTTCCTGCTAACAAACCTTATGACTGAAGTTTTTCCTGTTCCTGTCTTTCCATAACTTAAAAGATTAAAAGGAACTCCATCTTTTAAAAGGCAAGCTGTAATTTCAGCAATTCTTTTTATCTGTATATCACGATGAGGTAGGTTATTTGGAATATAAGTTGGATTTAACGCATCCCTATTTTTAAATATTTTAGGACTTTTCAAAAAATCTGTATAAAATTGTGAAATATCAAATTTATAATTCAATTCATTATTTTCTTTCAAAACTTTTCCCCTAGCTAATATAAATTCTAAGATTTAATTCCAGTTGAAATTAAGCTCAATAAAAAATTTCATCTGGAGAGAATATTTAAACCTTCCTATTAATCAAAAAAAAATTAAGAACTCATTAATATCTTTTATTAGATTTTTAATATTTTTTATTAATTGATTATTATTTTCCAAAATCGAAAAATCTTAATAAATTTTTATTTTTGTTTTTTACTCCAAAGGAAATATTTTATAAGTAAGAATTATCAATAAACAATAATTATATTTTAGTCGGCAATTAGTTATAAAGAGATATTATTAAACAACGATTATGTAATTAACAAAAAAAATATTAAATCGAAAATTATTTGATATTTTTCAATATAGACAATTTATTAATTTATGTTAATTAAAACATTTATTAATATTAAATTAGATTTAATCAATCATCTCATAGAAGTAATTTTATGCGAAATATAAGAAATGAACTAAATGAGAAGGAAAAGATAAACAAGAAAATCGCATTTATACTTGCCTTAGTGTGCATTTTTTTAATTTTTATTAATTTTTTAATAATTTCATTAATTTTTTCATGGACTGATTGGGTTGCATTATTAATTTTTTCATTATTATTTATAGTTCCCGCTTATTTAGCAAATGCAGGTATGGTTTTAATAGGCGGAGGAAAGCCAGTTGATGGAGGAAAAAATTTTATTGATGGAAGACGAATTTTTGGACCTGGAAAAACTTGGAAGGGATTAATTAGAGGTCCATTATTGATAGGAATTCCAATTTCTGCAGCAATTCCTCTTCTTTTTATTATTTTATGGGGCGTTATTGAGCCAATTCCTTCTGAAGGAATTGCGAATGGTGTATATAAATATTATAATAGTATGATTTATTATAGATATTATTTTATTGGTGGCAGACCTGATGATAATTTAATTTTTGGTTATTTAACAATAATTATAAGAATTTTTTTGTGTGCTTACGGTGCAGCTTTTGGAGATTTAATTGGTTCTTTTATTAAAAGACGATTAAATGTCAGTAGAGGAAATCCATTATGGATTATAGACCAACTTGACTTTGCGATGTTTGCTATGATTATGGCATCTATTCCTTCGTTTATTTTGCCAGAAATCTTTTTGCCGTTAGATATTTTAATAATAAGTTTTTTACTTATCTTAACTCCATCTGTAGCTATATTAGCCAATACAATAGCTTATTTAATCGGTTTAAAAAATATTCCTTGGTAAGCGCTTTGTAAAAAAATTTCTAGTCCCTTAAATATAAACAAGAGATTTTAACTGGGTATATAAATTCTTCAAATATCTCATTAACAATTTTTATATAATTTCCTGCTTTGCCGACAGCAATACCTCTCTCTTTAAAGTGAGGGATAAATATGAGCAATTCTAAATCTCCAGTATTGTTTTTTATTAATAATTCTAGTTTTCGAATATTTACATTTGGAAAGAAAGTATAAATTAAATCAATAATTCGTCTCTTTTGTTTAATAATAAGAATCTTTTTTCCGATCAGAGCATATCTTAATTGTGCTAAATATTTATTTGCTTTCTGAAAAAGAGAAGGCTTAACAAAAAAAAAGATGTAATTTTTATAATGAATTATATTTTCGCAACATATATTGGTTTTAGACATAAAAAATTTCATATATTTTATTTCTTCATTTCTAATAATACTTCTAACGTTTACTTTTTGATTAAAAAAAACAGCCTCAACCCAATTTGAATTATCCGATATTGTCAAAATTATTATCAAATCTACAGTTACAATTATAAAGTCCTTTTTTTTTAATAGATGGTTGTTGAAATATACTTTAAAAAAATAAGAAATAAATATTTCCTTTATTTAAGGTCGATTTGGTTTAAAATCTGGCTCATTCTTCAATTTTTCAAAAAGATTTGAAATTTCTTCTATTATACTTTCACTTCCTTCAATTAATAAAGTGATTGCGCCTTCCATTCCTCCTACTCCGCCACTCCCTATATGATAAACATTAATATCAAAAATTGACTCTAAAATAGTGACTTCATTCATTACTGTGCCAGATATTGGCATCATACCAATTTTTAGACTGTTTTTTCCTGGATCATCAATCTCGCATATACCCATAATTTCAGATAATTCAACAACATCACCATCTATTAATTTTTCAAGTGTTATTGGAATTAAAAGTTTGAGTCCGAGTGCTTTTATTGATCCTAATAGGCTTCCAATTGTTCCTCCAGTTTTACTTCCTAAAAACACACCAACTTGTCCATTATAATCTAATGCATTACCACCTTTGATGATAATATCTCCTTTTTTGAATCGTTGAACACATTTTACACGATCTATAACTTCTTTGATTTCCCCATCTTTAAAATAAATTTCTGGCCATGATATCGGATTTAAAGTAAGTGATCCAATGCCATTATGATCTTGAGTTGGAATTATTTGTCCTGCAACAAAGTTAGGTTTTTTAAATGAATATTCACTTTTTGAAATTTTTATTAACTCCTCTAGAATGTATCCCTGAGTTGTTCCTCTTGTTACAAAAATATTTCCCTTTTGCATTTTTTCTTGAATCATTGGAAGGCGTGCTATTAATATCGCAATTAATCTTTTACTTTGAGAGGGTTTGAGACAAACTAATTTCTTCATAAATAAAGTATTGCTAATTTTAAAAAAAAGATTTTGGTTTACATATTATAAAATATGATTTTTTTCAAGAATCCAACTATCTAGAAGGAACTCCTGTTGATTTGAATTTTGTTTGGGATCGAACTCACAGTGAATTGTACTTTTAGGAAACCAAACTTCAGAACCATTCCCAAATATAAGAAGGACTGCTTTATCTGTCAATTTTTTAATTCTTGCTTTTATTATTTGTTTAGAATTATTTTTTATTTTATTATTTTGAACATTATTTGTGTATCGTTCGATAATATCCTTCTTGTCTTCGATATTACTAAAATCATTAATATTTTCAAAGAAAGATTCGCTTTCAAAAGATTCAAGATAATTTTCAGAATTCTTAGCTGATGATTCTTTTTTGTTAAAAGTTGTATTTCCAGAAGTTGCAAATGAAATTTTTTCTTTTATTAAATGTTCAATTAATAACTTTAAAAATTCGGTTTGTGGAAATTTTAAACTTTTTGCATATTCATCAACTCTAATCCATAATAATTCATTCTTTTCATCCCAATTCAGGTTTATTGAAGTTTTCTCTTCTTTAAATGAATGAAAACCACTCCATTTAGGAAGTTTCCTATAAAGTACGCTTAGAATTGTAATCATTTCTTCGATTGAGATTTTTATTGTCTTTCCTTCTCCCTTTGATGGTTTTTCCCATTCATTATTAGCCTTTTTCTTCAGAAACTTAAGAAATATAAATGGATCTGTTTTTGATCTACTAGATAAAATCATTCCAACTTTTTGACCAAAAAAACTTTTATTGTGAATATCCGTCATAAAAATAAAATCCTCATTTATTTCTTATTTTTATTATTATATTATTAAAAAGTCCCCAAAAGATTAGTGTAAAAGTATTTTGTCGGTTTGTATTTATGATATTACTTAAAAATTTTTGACGTTTTCCTGAAATTTATTATTTAGAAAACTGATTTTGGGATTTTAATTAAATTTTTCTGAAAATTGATAATAATTGAATTAAAAAAATAGAAATAAAAAAAAAATTTAGGAATATATTCTCCCAACAGAAACGTCTTTAAACCATTTCCAATCCTAAATATTCTAAGCCTAAATCTATAATCCACTTTTCATATCCACACACTCGAGCGATTGAGAACGGCGGGCTGAAAGGGTCGCCCGTAAGCTTCCCTCTTACACCCCCAGTCTCACCAACCCTGTCTTTTACAGGAGCTCTCGTCCCCCTTCCGCGGTGCACGTCACCGCACCCCGCTCATCATCGATATGATATCTGCGAAGAGGGAATGGGAGATTATTTTCTGGTTGGGCTTCGCGCTTAGATGCTTTCAGCGCTTATCTCTTGGCGCGTGGCTGCCCGGCGATGCCTTGTCAGACAACCGGTAAACTAGAGGCGCCGGCCTCATGTTCCTCTCGTACTGGTGAGACCTTACCATCAATCTCCCAACATACCTGTCAGATAGAATCCGACCTGTCTCACGACGGTCTAAACCCAGCTCACGTTCCCTTTTAATGGGCGAACAGCCCCACCCTTGGAGGTTATGTGCGCCTCCAGGATAGGAAGAGCCGACATCGAGGAAGCAAGCCGCGAGGTCGATAGGGACTCTTACTCGCGACAACTCTGTTACCCCCGGGGTAACTTTTCTATCACCTCAGCTAGCCACAAAAACCTATACTGAGGATCGCTAGACCAGGCGTTAGCCTCAGGATTCCTCGCTTTGCAGAATCCTGTCAGGCCAGCTTTTGCTCTTATACTCTACAACGGATTTCTGTCCCGTTTGAGCTGACCTTTGGATACTCTAGATATCTTTTCTAGAGTGAGCCGCCCCAGCCAAACTGCCCGCCTGCGGTTGTTCAACGCATAAAGCGCCGTTAGTGTTTTAAAATAAAAAAGTCGGTGTTCCATTGTTGCATTCCCACCAACCGGAGTTGATGGTTCGACGCTCCCGACTACACTCTGTATCTTATTCCAAAACACAACAACAGGTTGCAGTAAAGCTCCACGGGGTCTTCTCGTCCCGACAGGTATCTCTGGACTGTTCTCCAGAGTGTGATTTCATTCGTCAGAAGGCTGGGACAGTGGGGAGAACGTTGGACCCTTCATGCACGTCTAAACTTACTAGACAAGGCGTTTGGCTACCTTTCCCCTTCCTTAACGAGATCGTTAAGGAATTAAGAGAGTTATAGTTACTCCCGGCGTTTAGCAGGACTTACTCGCGTTGGACCGCGGATTGATCATACTGCCACTGGCCAGGTTTCAGTTTCTGTAAACACACTTTCGCGATATCAGAAACCTATGTTTTTATTAAACAGTCGTCCCCCCCTAGTCACTGCGACTTAAAGATCCCTACACACTAATGCATGCAGAAATTTTCAAGCAAGCCTTATCCCAAAGTTACGGCTCTAATTTGCCGATTTCCCTAGCCTCCTTTACTCGAACACGCCTTAGGCTACTCACCTTGGGGCACCTATCGACAGTACTTCGAATTTCGTAGTACTAGTGTCGGTTCTGGGTACGGACACGGCGTTCCTTGAATTTTGCCTTTTCATTGAATCCCAGGATCAGCAGAACCCTCCACATTTGGAAGGCTATTCATGCTTTCTGGTGGGTCTCAAATTTACTCTACTCGCCACCATTATACATTTAAATAGAGAGATGTACGACAACTCTACTCCACCTACCTAAAACTGTCAACAAAATTCCGTGCGTTACCGCAAAACGTAGCGCCGTGGTACAGGAATATAAACCTGTTTCTCTTTCGCGCAGAACATTTAAGAATGCACTTAGGACCGACTAACTCTTCGCTGACGACGCATTGCGAAGAAACCCTTGCCCTTTCGGCGGATGGGATTCTAACCCATCTATGCTATTACTATCGCCAGGATTTGCACTCCGGAACGGTCCACTGGAAGTCACCCCCCAGCTTCCGCCCGAAC
>JAHLWE010000523.1 GCA_019058135.1 Promethearchaeota archaeon
GGGTAATTGCACCCTTTTTATCAGGTATAACTTCAATTTCATCTCTAAGCCAAGATGATATCCATTTCATTTTGTCTTTAAACCTATTATCTAGAAATATTATTGCTCCCTTATCATCAAGTTTTCTAATTGGACGACCCGCAGCTTGGTTTGCCCTCTCAATCGCTGGATAAAGATAGGCAAACTCCCAACCTCGATTATGAAAAACCTTATCATAATATTTAATTTTAGCATTAACCCGTGGCGTAGGGACATGATACGGGAAACCAGCTATAACAACAGAATTCATGAATTCAGCAGGATAATCTTCTCCTTCGGAATTTCTTCCTCCTGCGACTCCAAATAATATTGCTCCGTTCCCTTTTCCTTCACTTTTAAATTTTTCAATCATTACTGCATTTTCTGCTGCAGAAATATTTTTATCTTCAATATACAATTTTTTATTGTATTTTTGCACTATTTGTTCAATATCTTGTTCTAAAAGGCCTTTAAGCACATTATAAGATGCACAAAATATACCTACATTCCCTGGGGTGCAATAAATCACTTCTTCAATTTTATAAACCATTTTTTTATATGTTTGAACATTTCTATTTTCTTTTTTTGTGTTTACGTTCTCAATGATTAAAGCTTTAATATTTTTTTTGGGGAAGGGAGATGGTGATACAATTACTTTTGTTGCTTTACCGGTTTCATTTAATCCCATTAAATTAGTATATACGTATGGGTTTACTGTACCGGAGAGACTCAATGTAGAAAATGCATTCTTAAAAACAGGAACGGTTATTTCTCGAGGATCTAAAGCCACAATCTCCATAGAAATGTTTTTATTGCCTTCTCGTGTCGTCCTTAGATTATAACAAAAGAAAAATCGTTCATTATCTAAGACTTCTAACCATTTTAACCAATATTTTGCGATTGACCCGATATAATCGCGTTGAACTAATCCCTGACTTGATTTAATTTCGGCTACATAAGAACTAAATTCTTTCAACTCTTTTATTAAAATTTTAAAGCTGTTTAAATCCTTAAATCCTATCTTTTCATAAAGATTTTTTACCAAAATCTCTGGATTTAATTCACGCTCCTCTACGTTAAGATTTGTTTTTTTGTTTTCCAGATGAGCAATTAAAATTCTTATTAAATTTATCATATCCCTGTCGGCATTGTACAATTCTAAATCTTTTAAAGCTAACTTAAGAATAAACGGGGATATTCGCTCAGAATTTACTTCCGTAGCCATACTTAAGATATTGTGGCATTCATCATTTATTAAAATACAGTTGAATAGATCTTTATTTATAAATTTTAAGAAAATCTCCTTTATATCAGGATTAAATAGCCAGTGATATGAACAAATTACAATTCCCACTTTTTCTAATAGAAGTTTGCTTAAGAAATACGGACAGTACCCCGCTCCACCTGCAAAACTAATAATCTCATCAGCATCACATGGTTCTATTAGAAGCTTTTTTGCAATTTTCGAAATATCTTCGGTTTTACCTAGATCTTTCATTAATTTTGAAAAATATTTGCAATTATTATTTTTTCTTAAATCTCTGCAAACAGAAATACTATCCCGGGGTGATAATTTGAGTTGAAGCAGAGTTTTATTAAGACACATTTCATGCCGTCCTTTAATGCTAATTCCATTTATTGGTCTATCAAATTTGTTATTTGATAAAAACTTTGTAATTTTTTTTAATTCTCTGAGTGCTCTGAAATTTTGTGTGTGAGTTCTGCAAAGATATATAATTTTTAAGCCATTTTCAAGAGCTAAGGGTAAAATACTACTGAGAGCAATTATTGTTTTCCCAGTACCATTGGGAGCGACTAAAATAATGTTCTTTCTTTCTTTGACACAATCACTAATTTCTTTTGTATTTTCCTCTTGTCCTTTTCTAAAGGCTTCATAAGGGAAAAAGGTTGCATATTTAAATATGATAATTTTACACCATTTAAGTTTCTAAATACTATGTAATAAATAATTTGATTAAAATATAAAATATATTGAATGAGAGATTAGTAAATTATAATAAAAATAAAACTTATAAAGAAAAATTAAAATAATTCAAACTTATCTATTTAATTAAATGCCGGAAAAATATTATTTAAACTCAACCAAACTTCTTATACAGAAAGATATCCTCCTCAAAACTTCAATATTTTTGATAGGTTTTTTATTAATTTTAGTACAGAATTGGATAAACCCAATTTTAATTTTATATCCTATTGTCTCGTTTAGTTTTTCATTATTTTTTCAAATAATAGAGTCTAATAAGAAAATCACAGAAATAGAGGATTCTATTATATCTTATAACCCTTTTGGAGGAGAAGGTGGAAACTCAAATATATTGACCATATTTTCATATTTACAAATGCTATTAATTTTTACAGCAGGGTTAGATTCATTATTCCATCCACAATTAGTAGATAATTTTTTCTTGTTTTTTCTGATTCCCCTTGTATTTTTATATGGATTTGAATTCTTTTTGCTCCTTATTAAAGTTCTCAATAAAGCAATAATTGAAATTGATTTAAAGAATTTTAAGAATCAAATAAAAAAAAATTCTAAAAATAAGACGAATAAAGATGTAATATCATTTATTGAGATTAAGAGATTTAAAAAATATTCTATGTATAACCTTATTTTGTTCATAATAATTTTGATTTTTACCTTGGGAATGTCATTCTTAGCATTCTTCAGTCAAATACTGGCGCTACCCTTTTATCTCCCCGGAACCGGTATTGAAGGATCTCAACCCGTTAATATTTCTTATGGACTATATCTTAGCGTAATTATGCCACCAATCTACACAATTTGGTTTTTGTATCAGATCTATAAAAACATAATAGATTTTTCTCATGATTCCGCAGAAAAGATTATTAATAATATAACCGATGATTCAAAAAAAGCAGTAATATTAAATTTTCTTAATTTTAACAAAAATAATTGATTATAAATTTATAAATAACATAAATATTTTCCATATATTATAGAAGAATCATTTATCTCTAATAGGTATAATAATAAAAAATTCGAAAATGAGCAATAAGCCTTTATATGTATTTAAAATCATTGTCGTCGGCGAAGGCGGTGTTGGGAAAACCACAATGATCCGCCGGTTATGTTACCAAAAATATATGCCCCAAAAGCTCACAATAGGCGCGGATTTGGCTTCATATGACTTGGAGATCGATGATAATCCTTTTAAATTACAGCTCTGGGATTTTGCGGGAGAAAAGAGGTTTAGATTCTTCCTTCCTTCTTATTGTAAAGGCGCAGTAGGCGCTCTCTTAGTATTTGATCTCGCTAGATATTCAACTTTTAAAAAATTGAATGAGTGGTATGAGATAGTAACTCAAAATTCAAAACATCTTTCTATTATTTTAGTTGGTTCTAAATGCGATTTAGTGAAAGAAAAAGGTGCAATTGATTTTGAAGAAATATTAGAATTTCAAAAATCACATAATATTGAAGGCTATATTGAAACTTCGTCTAAAACAGGGGAAAACAATAAAGATGTCTTTGAACTACTAGTAAGAAAAATTAAAGATAAGATGGATAAAAATAAATAAAGAAATTTTAAAATAAAAAGGAAAAAAAAAATATTAAGGCTTATTCATTCACTCATAAAATATTTTAATTCTTCAAGAGATAAACCTAAATAATGTATTTTTGCCATATCAGTTCCGAGTAATGTCTGAATATTTTTTCTCTTCTTTCTGTTTGTAAGTTCTTTCAACTTTGTTAAATCTGGAGTCTTATTCGCAATTTCAATCTGACCTCCTTTTACTGCGGCGTCAATAAGATCTTGACCTGTTTTATTTCTAATAATTACTAGAGTTTCTTCTTTTACTGCACCCATTGTTCCAACTGATAAATCTGAATGTTCAGCTGCGAAATCCACGCAAAATTTACAACCCAGCAACCCTCCAGAAGCGCACATGAACCCAATCTTTAATGTTGTATAATTTGCCCCAGTACTAAACGGAGAAAGCATGACTTTACTAACTCCAGTAAGATGGCACGGATTTCCAAGAAACCCAATTTTATTAGCACCATTTTCCCATGCTTCACCGATACCAGTGACTAATGGACCTGCTAATTGAAGGCTTCTTTCGGGGATATATTTTTTAGCTTCTTTAACAGCTTTTACGACCACCGGGATATTATTATTTTTTCCTTTAATTTTCGTAGCATCCTTCGGTAAAACCATTGCGTCAATCATTTTTTCAGAAAATGCTGCTTCAATTAAACCTAGTAAAACAGAATCCGCTTTTTTGGTTTTTACAGAGATTATGTCTTTATAAAACCCAAGAGCGATATCTGCTCTTTTCTGACCAAAAAGCATTTCATCTATTTTTCCTAATGGAAGGTCTGTTCTAGGACAACTATTATAACATAAACCGATTGTTTCTTGGCATTCAAATTCAAATTGTGGAAGTCCAACATCATCATACGCTATATGGTGACAAAAAGCTCCGCAAGTACCACAATGGGCACATTTTCCGTTGTAAATAACTTCAGTCTCCAAATCAGGAGAAGATTTTTCAACTTTTAACATTTCTTATCCACTTTAATCTATAATTGAATATTTTTATTTTAAATATTGACTGCAAGAATCTTTAATTCTACGCCTTAAATGGCCTGGTTCTTTCCATACAATCCATGTACCTCCAGATTTCCTAAAATTTAAGTGATAATTATCTTCAATTTTGAAAAGAACCTTTTTAATGTAAGTCCAAGATAAATTTGTGTTATCTTCAATTTCTTTAATTGAAACTGGATGATTTTCTTCCATGTTATTGAAAAATTTAATTATTTTATCGTATCCACTTGGTGATCTCAGTATGTTCTCATTCTCAGTAATTTTATGACGACCTTTTAAAGATACTTGAAGCCAACTAACTTAATTTTAAAAATTAAAATTAATATAAAAAGTTGAGCTAGAAATTTCCAACTATCAAAGAAATATTTTGAACAAAACAAATCATGGCATTTTGGAATATCATATAAAAATTTGCTGATTTCTATTATGTTTTATGGTATTTTTATAAAAAATTTCGCTTTTTGATTCTAAACCGTTCAAAAATTTATTATTTTTATCTCAATATCATCATAGATTTTATTAAAAATCTCAAGGGTCGTTTTATTTATGTATTAAAAATTATTAATATTTCCGTAACATAAATATGGGAGGTTTTAATTAGAATCAGAACGAAAACATAAAAATTACATTGGAAGTAGAATTAGGAAAGGCATTATTTAAAGAGTTTAATTTTTTATTAAATAATGACGTAAATGGCTCTTAAAATATTCTCAAAAAAGTAATCGGAAATGATTTCATTTGAAATCCATTCGATAGGGGTTGCCGGTTTCAGCCCGTGCGAATAAGGAACCAGTTTCAAACTTCGCATGAACAATATTTATTAAATTCTTTTAATAATTTTATATGTATTTAATAAAATTGTCAACCTGGTTACATTCATAATTGGAGCAATCATATTTCCTCCCCCTTATATTCCCTATTATCTTTACGCCCTTTATCTTTTCTAAAGATATTTTTTTCTTATTTTTTCTATTCCGAAAAAGAAATTTAATAATTTAGACCCTTTTTTTTCGGAAATATATTCGTTAATTATCAGATTTATTACTAATTCATTAGTCTTTATTCTTATATATATTATCCTTCTTGATTCTTTATTATCAAAAAGCTCTAATAGTTAATCACTACTTATGGAAGAAAAGACTAAAAAAAAAATACCCAACGCTCGTTTTAATAATTTGGATGAAATTAATAATCTAAATATTGATTATGATCCTCGGTATGGAATGGAACCTGGGGTAGAGCTGGAAAATTATAAAGAATATCTACATATTCTTAAAAAAATTTGTAGAAATGATGGAATTCTTATAGAAAAGGAGAAAAATAAACACCTCGAGACCCAGTTACTTGATGA
>JAHLWE010000524.1 GCA_019058135.1 Promethearchaeota archaeon
GAAGATTTGTATTCCCGTTAGTAATTGAACCATTTTCTGTTCTTATGCCATTTCCAGTTGAAATTGTGTTCTCTAAAATCGCATATTTTTGATCAAATAAACGTTTTTTAAAAATTCCATTCTCAATTATCTCGTTTTTCTGTTGAGCATTTCCTTCTCCATCCCAAGCATTTGTTAATAATCCTCCCTCAAGCAACCCGTTGTCAGTAATAGTGAAATTATCAGATGCAACTTTCTCATTTAAATTAAATTTAGAAACTTTTTCATGAAAAGCCTTTCCCAATGCTTGAAAACCAACTACTGGATTAATCGCATTTTTTAAAAGGCTTGGTGAAAAAATAACAAAAGCTTGTTTATTTGATTTAGGAGGTTTTGCTTTTAAGTTATCCTTGGAAATTCTAGCCCACTTTTCTACTCGTTTATTAAAATTTAGATGTTCTCTCTCTTTAATATATTCACTTTCCCAATATTCAGATAATTTTCCGTTTTCTTGTGTCTTCAAGGAAAATTCAAGGTAAAAAAAAGTTCTTAAATCATCTAAATATATTCCATTGCTATTATTTAAAAATCTTTTTTGGATATGTATTCTAAAACGACCAAAAGTAGGTGTTGCATCTTTATATTCATTGATTTCAGTTATTAATTCTTCACAAATCTCTTTTTTGGCTCTAAATGGATCTTTTATTAATTTCTGATCGGCTGTACTAATCTGCGAAATTGATTTTTTTTTAGGAAAGTTATATTTAGAAGTAGAGTTATTTTTTGCCAATAATAAACATGTATTTATGTATTTCTCAATTTCTTTAGGATCTATCGAATTTCCCTTAACTATCCCAATTCCGGTATCATTATTTCTCTGAGATAATATCCTAATTATATATTCTAAATCATTTATTTCTCTTTCAGATTCAATTTGATTTTTTAAAAATTGCGTTTCATAAATTTGTTGAGAAACAAGATATATTTCATATTCCTCAACATTTATCGATTGAAGAGTTTTTCTAATTAATTCTACTTTTTCATTATTCATTTCTTTTTCACCCCGGACTAATTAAAGCATTTTTAACTCTAATAAAACTACCCCCAGTTGTTACCGGAATGAAGTCTTCAACACCTTTCCCACAAGTTCCTCCATGTAAATTTAAGTTATCGTTACTAATTGCATCAATATTTTGTAATAATTCCAAAACTGGACCGCTTAAAGTAATGGATTTAAGTAATTTCGTTCGTTCGCCATTTTCAATCAAATATCCTTTCTTAGATGAGCATTGCATCCCCCCACCTAATGGATCTTCCATTCCAAAATAACCTCGAGTTGGCATTACTCCATATTTAATTTCTGATATCATCTCATCAAGATTATAGTCTCCTGGCTCAAAATAGGTGTTAGTCATTCTAACATAAACAGGATGAGCAAAAGATTCTCTTCTTCCATTTCCTTTAGGAATACCGTTTAACAATGAGGCGGTGTGTCTATTGTGTAAAAAATTCTTTAAAATTCCCCCCTCAACTAAAATGTTTTTCCCAGCAGGAATTCCCTCATCATCAAAAAAATAAGATCCCAATTCATTTTTTAAATTTGGGGAATCATATATTACACATATTTCAGAGGCAACCTTTTTATTTAATTTATCTTTTAAATAACTTCTATCCCTTAAAATCTGATCCGCTTCCAATCCATGTCCAAAACTCTCATGTGCTATTAGACCAGCCATATCCGGATCTAAAATGATGGGAAATTTTCCTGAAGGAGGAGTATCAGCCTTTAACATTTCCAAAGAATTTTTAGCTATTTGTTCTAACTTATTATCAAGTATTTCTTCGATTATCTCAAAACCTTTTTCACCCCCAGTAGAAAAATAATCGAAATCTATTGTTGATCCTTCTTTTACAACAGGTTGAATAATAATTCTAATTCTAGGCAACACCTGCCGCAATTGACATCCTTCATTATTGAAAAAAATGCGTGTCATTAAATTTTCTGAGTATAAAATTATTGGATTAATAATTCTTTCATCATATTTACTTAAATAATTGAAAAAATCTCTTATTTTTTGAATTTTTTCTTCTATGGGAATATCAGAGGGATTAATCTTGGGTTTTATTTCTTTATTTATCTTCCATGCTTCAAATTCATTTATTTCTTCCCCTTTATTGATAACTTTTGGTAATCTTTTTTCAATGTTTTTTAATTCTGAGACATCTTGTGTAGCAAATTCCTTCCAAGACCCTATGAATGTTCGAGCAACAATTCCTGATTTTTTTGTATTGATTGAAATAGTTTCTTCTTTAAGTGATTTTTTAATCCTCACTGATGATATGGAATCAAATAAAATATCAAAATATTGATTCTCACGTTTAAAACTGTTAGAAATTTCCTCAAAAATTGGAAAAATCTCTTCATTTGATTTATTACTCATAATTAAACCAAAAATCATAAAATTCTATATTAAAAATATAAATCCATACAAGAACATAAGTATTTTTATGGCTTATTTGGTGTATTTATATTAAAATAAATTTTAATCTAATAAAAATTTTTAAAAAAAAAAGAAATTAACGAACTTTAGCGCCACATCCTTGGCAAAATTGGGCGCCTTCTACAATTTTTTCTCCGCAAAATTGACAATATTTCTGTTTTTCAAGTTCTTGAGATACAACAACTTGATTTTGATATTCTTTATTATATTCCACTTCCGTGGTTTGTAGTTGACTAGATTTAATTTGAGGTATATCACCAGGGGATTGTGACGATACAACTGAATTACAATGAACACACCTATTCTCAGGTTTGCTATAATAAATCATAAGGTAAATAATTAATCCGATTCCAGCTGTAAAACATAATAAGATTATTGCTAGTAACAAATTAATATCTTCTCTTGCAAGGAGCACGTTTTGCCTACATTGATTGCAATATCCATAAGAAATTTTTAAAGCCTCTTTTCTTCTATTTTTATTTTTTTGATTATTTTTATTCTAAAAGATTATATAATTTTTGCACCACAACCAGAACAGAAACGGGCGTTTTTTTCAATTCTCTCGCCACAATACGGGCAATAGCTTGCTTTTAATTCTTTCTTAGGAGAGATAAATTGATTTTGTGATACTTCATAAATATTTTGTTGACTAGTTTGAACTTCATAGGGCTGAGCAGGTGGCTGCTGATAACCAGGAGCTTCTGGTATTACTGTAGTATAACAGTGCACACATCTATTTTCTGGTTTACTATAATAAACTATAAGATATATAATTAGTCCACAACCACAAGTGAAACAAATTAGGAAAAATGCCAACATCCAATCAATATCTTCGCGAACAAGAAGCACGTTTTGGCGACAGTTTGGGCAATATCCATATGGAATTTTTTTCTACACCTAATGTTTTATTTTTAATAATCTTTATTTTTAAAATATCAACTTAGATATTTAAGGGTTCTATAGACCAAATATTAATTTCAATCTCCTTCATTTAAATCAGCACCACACGAAGAACAGAGTTCTTGTCCCTCATCTGAAATTTTTGAACCGCAAAATGGGCAAAAAGCAATCCTTCTATAAAAAATAACAGCATTTTTAATCTGTGGAATTTTCTGAACCTGTTTAGGTTCTATTAATTTTTCAGTGGTCTCCATCTCTGACTTTACAGTATTTTTATGGGTCTCTTCAGTGGGAACTGAATACATTTCTTTCGGTAATTCCAAAGTTTTAGTTAAATCTTGACCTGGAGGTATTATCACTACTATATTATTACATTTTTTACACCTATTCTTTTTTCTTCTAAAGTATAGATAAATCAGCACGGGTGTTGCTAAACCTAATGTAACAATAAGAACTATCGTCCATATTAA
>JAHLWE010000525.1 GCA_019058135.1 Promethearchaeota archaeon
GGGTGAGTTAATTATCGACAATTACCTTCACAAATTGGGTTTGGCGCACAAGTATGAAAAAACTATAAAAATAAAGGGCGAAAAGGTCAAATATGATTGTTATTTAACGGACCATGATATTTATATCGAATATTGGGGTTGCGGTGCGAAGGTAAATGTTGGAAAAACTAGTATTTCATTAGAATAAGCCGAGGCGGATATTCTTAACTCATTTGGATTACTCGAAGAGTAAATATAAACAAAATAATTTTGTTTGAAATCTATTATTTATTTTTTTTTATTACTCTGGATATTTGGTTTTCCAATGTATCTTTTAGATATATATGTTATTATTATTTATGAATTAAATTATTGTTATTATTATTATATTAAGAGTTATCACTTTCTACTTGTAAAATTAACAAGACAAAATGTTTGTCTTTTCGTGACTTAAATGTCTTACAAACTTTAAAAATAGATAGTACGGGTTTTATTCTCTTAAAATTTTAAATATCTTAACGAATTTCTACTAGGTAATAGTGGATTTGGATAAAAATTATATTTATTGATAAAAAGAGCTATTAACTTGAACAAAATAAATGTCTCAATTTCATAAATATATGAGCGAAAAAGTAAAATTATTAATTAAGATTATACATACTGAAATTAGTTTCAAAAATTATAAAAATATATCAAAAAATTTTAAGGAAAAAATTTAGTGAGGATCAATTAATATGAAAGAAATTTCTGATGCATTAGCTGATTTAGAGGAAGATAAGGTCTTAAAATTAGTAAAGGAAAAACTTGATGCTAATGAGGATCCCTTTAAAATTTTAGAAGCTTGCAGAAAAGGTATAGCAGATATAGGCAATCAATCTATAGAAGGGACCGCATTTCTAACGGATTTAATTATGGCAGGAGAGATATTCAAGGAAGCTATGGAACTTTTAATGCCTAAATTGGTTATTCCCGAATCTGAAATTAAAGGAAAAGTAGTTATAGGTACTGTTGAAGGGGATATACATAATATAGGCAAGAACATAGCCATAACTTTCTTAAAGGCTGCAGGATTTGATGTTACTGATTTAGGTGTAGATGTTCTTCCCCAGAAATTTGTGGATGCTATAAAGGAAAACAAACCTCAAGTAGTTGGTTTGAGTGGACTGCTCACGTTATCAATAGAACCCATGAAGAAAACCATAGAAAGTATAAGTGATGCGAATTTAAGAGAGGAAATTAAAATCATAGTTGGAGGAGAAAGGATGGATCAAGGTGTTTGTGAGCACGTGGGAGCGGATGCTTGGGTCAACGATGCAGTCGAAGGTGTTAAAATAATTAAAAATTGGATAGAAGGTGAAGCATAAAATGGAAAATAGTGAAGAAATTTATAAAGCGAAATTAGAAAGATTAGAAACTGCCGCGAAAGGAAAAGAACCTGATAGAGTACCTATAGGGATTGCGACTACTTACTTTCCAGCAAAATACGCAGGTGTAAGTTATCATGACATGTTCTATGACAATAATAAATACATAGAAGTAGGGACTAAATTCGCTAGAGATTTTAACTGGGATGGTCTTAGTCTTCTTCGTTCATTTGAAAGTGCCCCTCTTGGACTAGCGTTAGCAGGATATGATGCTGATTTAGCTATTGGTGTAGCAGTCTCCTCCGCTTTAGCTGGAGGTGCATCACATGATATTTTAGCTGATGTTTACTCTTCAATGCCAGGTAGAGAATTGAAGGAAAATGTTGAATCACAATTTGTTATGGATAAACCTGTCATGAACGATGATGAGTATGATGACCTAATAGAGCGACCCTTTGAGTTTCTCATGGGAACTGTTATACCGAGAGCATATAGAAATCTAGAAAATTTAAATTCTCCAACAGCTGTTGGCTCATTATTGAAAATGGGTCAAGAACTTAAAAAATTTCCGGGTTTTTTAGGTGAATTTGTTGGGAAAATGAAAGAAGAAGCCTGGCTTCCATGGTATTATGCTTTGGCTCCAAATCCTCTGGACGTTATTGGAGCATTCCTTAGAGATTTCGATACCCTTTCGTTGGATCTTTATAGAATGCCAGAGAAAGTCAAAGCAGCTTGTGAAACCTTAGCACCTGTATTAGCCACAGTAGGGAAAATGACAGGTAAAATCTCAAGGGATGTAACAGGTTCTCGTAGAGTGTTCTGTCCAATCTGGTACAATACATACTTATCACCCGAAAAGTACAGGGAATTCCATTTCCCATATATAAAAATGATTGTCAATGAATTAGTTGAAGCAGATTTTACACCTCTCATGTGCTTCCAAGGTCGCTACGATCATTTGTTAGACACTCTTTTAGAACTTCCTAAAGGGAAAGTGATTCTTTGGTTTGATAAAACAGACCTATCAAAAGTAAAAGATGTAGTAGGAGGCGATTATTGTATCGCTGGTGGTATACTTTCATCACTCCTCATTAGTGGAACGCCACAACAGGTCAAAGATCACCTGAAAGAAACGATAAAAAAGTACAAACCAGGCGGGGGTTATAA